>CALZLD010000050.1 GCA_945788225.1 uncultured Clostridia bacterium | reverse complement strand
CTTGAAATGGGAGTATCACCCGAAATGGCTCCCGATAAGCCGACTTATGTAACAATCCACTTTGAAAAGGGCGTCCCCACCGCTATCGACGGCAAGGAAATGAAGGGTGTTGAGCTTGTAGCAAAGCTCAATGAACTCGGCGGAGCAAACGGAATAGGTCTTGCCGACCTTGTTGAAAACCGTCTTGTCGGAATGAAATCAAGAGGAGTATATGAAACTCCCGGCGGAACAATTCTCTATCACGCACACGATGTTCTTGAAACAATCACTCTTGACAAAATGACCCAGAGAATGAAGCAGAAGCTTGCTATTGACTTTGCTGACCTCGTTTACAACGGACAGTGGTACACCCCCGTTCGTGAGGCTCTTTCGGCATTCGTTACAGAAACGCAGAAGACTGTAACGGGCGATGTAAAGCTCAAGCTTTATAAGGGTAACATAATCAACGCAGGCGTTACTTCTCCTTACACTCTTTATGATGAAGAAGTTGCAACCTTTGATGAGGACAATGTTTACAACCAGGCTGACAGCGCAGGCTTTATCAATCTGTTCGGTCTTCCCATCAAGGTTAAGGCAAAGCTTGACCAGAAGAGAAACAACAAGTAATCGCTTTATGGCGGTATAATGACATTTCGGGCATGGCTTTTTTGCTTTGCCCGTATGTTCGTTTTTTCGGGAGGAGAAAAATATGGCAAAAATGTGGGCGGGAAGGTTCTCGAAAGAGGTTGACGAAAAGGTAAACGACTTCAACTCTTCGATTTCCTTTGACGCAAGAATGTATAAGCAGGATATCCAGGGCAGTATCGCTCATGTGACAATGCTCGGCGAATGCGGAATAATCGACCTTGAGGACAGCAAGACCATTGCAAACGAGCTTGGCGCGATTTTTCAGGATATTCACAGCGGTGAACTTGAATTTGACCCTAACGCCGAGGACATTCATATGTTCGTTGAGGCGGAGCTTACCAAGAGGCTTGGTGAAACGGGCAAAAGACTTCACACGGCAAGAAGCAGAAACGACCAGGTCGCTCTTGACATAAGAATGAACCTTAAAGTTGAAACCAAGGCGGTAATAAAGCTTGTAAAACAGCTTGTTACCACTCTTTGCGATATTGCCGACAACCACAAGACAACGGTAATGCCGGGATATACCCATCTTCAAAGGGCGCAGCCTATCACCTTTGCTCATCACCTTATGGCTTATGCGCAGATGCTTCTTCGTGATATCGGCAGACTTGAGGACGCATACGACAGAATGGATGTTATGCCTCTCGGCAGCGGCGCTCTTGCTTCGACAACATATCCTATCGACAGACAGAGAGTATGCGATATTTTAGGCTTCAAAGAGATTACACAGAACTCCCTTGACGGCGTTTCAGACAGGGATTTCTGCATTGAGCTTGCGTCGGCGATTTCAATTCTTATGATGCACCTTTCAAGATTTTCCGAGGAGATTATTCTCTGGTGTTCGTGGGAATTCAAATTCATAGACCTTGACGACGCTTACGCTACGGGCTCCTCGATTATGCCGCAGAAGAAAAATCCCGATATAACAGAGCTTATCAGAGGCAAAACGGGCAGAGTTTACGGCGACCTTATGACCTTGCTCACGATGATGAAGGGACTTCCGCTTGCATACAACAAGGATATGCAGGAGGACAAGGAGGCTATATTTGACGCTGTCGATACCGTAAAGCTTTGTCTTTCGACCTTTATCCCGATGCTTGAAACTATGACCGTAAACAAAGAAAATATGCGTGCGGCGGCGGCAAAGGGCTTTATCAACGCAACGGACTGCGCCGATTATCTTGTCAAGAAGGGACTTGCCTTCCGTGACGCTTATAAGATAACGGGAACGCTTGTTGCAAAGTGCATAAGTCTTAACACAACCCTTGAAGATTTGCCGATTTACGAATACAGACAGCTTTGCGACACTTTTGACAACGATGTCTACAAGGCAATATCCTTAGACACCTGCGTTACTCAGAGAAATATTGACGGTGGACCTGCGCCCGAAGCAGTTGCAAAGCAGATAAAATATGTCAGAGAAAAACTGAAAGCAGATGAAAACCAGTAATGATAACCTATAAAAGCGAAATAACCTTTGAGGATTACAACAATCTGCGTACTCTCGTCGGCTGGAACACAATAACAAAAAGACAGTTTGACAACGCTATGAAAAATTCCTCATTCTTCACCGTTGCATACGACGGCGACAAGGCTGTCGGAATGTCAAGGGGAGTGGGCGACGGCGGATATCATCTGATGCTCGTCGATGTTATCGTTCACCCCGATTATCAGGGACAGGGAATAGGCAGAGAGGTTGTATCTCAGTTTATGAAATACGCCGATGACAGTATTGAAAGCGGAGAGGGAATTTCCCTCACACTTCTTTCTGCATACGGTAAGGAAAAATTCTATGAAAAATTCGGGTTTCATATCCGCCCCGTAGGAAAAGAGGGCGCGGGAATGAACCTCAAATATGTGAAAAAGTAACGGAAAGGAAGCGACATAATGGAAAAGGTCAAGGTATATATCGACGGTCAGGAAGGCACAACGGGGCTTAAAATTCTTGAAAGATTTAACGGAAGAGACGACATCGAACTTTTGAAAATCGACGAGGACAAGAGAAAAGATCCTGACGAGAGAAGAAAATTTATAAATTCTTCGGATTTTACCTTTCTTTGCCTGCCCGATGACGCTTCGAGAGAGGCGGTTTCGATGGTTGAAAACCCGAATGTGAGAATTATCGACGCTTCAACCGCGCACCGCACAAATCCCGACTGGGCTTACGGCTTCCCCGAGCTTTCGCCCGAATTCAGAAACAAGATAAAAACTTCAAAGAGAGTGGCTGTTCCCGGTTGTTATGCAAGCGGATTTATCTCCCTTGTCTATCCTCTTGTGCAGGACGGCGTTTTTGCCCCTTATCAGCATGTTACAAGCTATGCCGTTTCGGGTTACAGCGGAGCAGGCAAAAAGGGTATCGCTCAGTATGAAGACGAAAACAGAGCGAAAGAATTTGACGCGCCGAGAATGTACGCTCTTTCTCAGAACCACAAGCATTTAAAAGAAATGCAGGCTATATCGGGGCTTTCATATCCGCCGATGTTCAACCCTATGGTGTGCGACTATTTTGCGGGTATGATAGTGGCTGTTCCCGTTGTGAGAAGAACTCTTGCAAAGAGAACATCCATAAACGAAATTTATGAAATTTTCAAGGAGCATTACAAGAACGAGCATTTTGTCAAGGTAATGTCCTTTGGAGGAGAAGCGGAATTGCCGAGCGGATTTATGTCGGCAAACGCGCTTGAAGGAACAAACAATATGCAGATTTTTGTCTGCGGAAACGATGAACAGATACTGCTTTGTTCGCGACTTGACAACCTCGGAAAAGGTGCGTCGGGCGCGGCTGTTCAGTGCCTTAATATTATGATGGGCATTGACGAAAAGACAGGTCTTGAATAATTTGATTTAAGGTGAGAAAAATGGAAATGAAAGTTATAGACGGCGGAGTCTGCGCCGCAAAAGGTTTTAAAGCAAGCGGACTCTACTGCGGAATAAAGAACAATCCGACAAAGAAGAACGATATTGCTCTTATTGCGTCGGATACAATCTGCAACGCGGCAGGAGTATACACACAGAATAAAGTCAAGGGCGCTCCCGTAATTGTAACAAAAAGAAATCTTGAAAAAACGGGCGGAAAGGCAATAGCGGTAATTGTCAACTCAAAGAACGCAAATACCTGCAACGCCGACGGTGAAGAAAAAGCCGAAAAAATGTGCAGTCTTACGGCAGGAGCTCTCGGAATAAAGCCTGAAGAGGTCATTGTCGCTTCAACGGGAGTTATAGGACAGATTTTGCCGATAGAGCCTGTTGTTGAGGCTGTTCCAAAGCTTAAAGCGGCTCTTTCCTATGACGGCAACGAGCAAGCCGCAATCGCAATAATGACAACCGATACCGTAAAGAAAGAGTATGCGGTTGAATTTACTCTTGACGGAAAAGTTTGCCACATAGGCGGAATGGCAAAGGGAAGCGGAATGATTCATCCGAATATGGCGACAACCCTGAACTTTATCACCTCCGATGTTGCAATATCCTCTGAAATGGTGAAAAAGGCTCTTTCAGAGATTGTCAAGGTGACATACAATTGCCTTAGCATTGACGGCGACCAGTCCACAAACGACACCTGTGTGCTTATGGCGAACGGTCTTGCAGGCAACGCCGAGATAAAGTCCGAGGGAGCGGAATATGATATTTTCAAATCTGCTCTTTATGAAGTAATGGCAAACCTTACAAAAATGCTTGCAAAGGACGGAGAGGGAGCAACAAAGCTTCTCACCTGCGTTTGTTCGGGTGCTTCCGATATCGATAAGGCGATAGTTGTTGCAAAGAGCGTTATCCGTTCACCGCTGTTTAAATGCGCAATGTTCGGCGAGGACGCCAACTGGGGAAGAATTCTCTGCGCAATAGGCTACGCCGAGGCAGACTTTGACATAACAAAGGTTTCGGTTGACATTTTATCAAAGAACGGAAAGATACATGTATGCGAAAACGGCGCAGGAGTGGAATTCTCGGAGCAGGTTGCAAAGGAAGTTCTTTCTGCCGATGAAATCACAATAGACATAAATCTTTACGAGGGCAGTTCCTCGGCGACAGCGTGGGGTTGCGACCTTACATACGACTATGTAAAGATAAACGGAGATTACAGGACTTAAAGCAAAAATCCCTTTGAAAAGGAGGAAAGAGCTTTGGCTGAAAAGAAACCGCCCGTCGGATTTTTAAGCGACGAACACATTTTGTGGCAGAGCAACCCGTTGCCCAATCAATCACTTAAAAATATGGAAAAGCCCTTTCTGATTTTTATCGGAGCAATGGGAGTAATATCCCTGATACTTCTTCTCGTCAAGGAAATAAAGCTCTTTCTTACGGGATGTCTGCCGATACTTGTTATCTGTCTTGTTGTAGCGGGAGTTTATTTCTTCTTTGAGATAAAAAGACAGCAGACCTTTTTTATCGTCACCGACAGAAGAATAATAAGGAGCGAAGGCGTTTTTTCAAAGAAGCTTTATGATGTCAAATATCGTCAGGTAAAGGATGTTATCCTGAAATATAACAGCAGAAGCCGTGAGGGCGAGATAATAATAAAGCTTGACGGAGTGAATTTTTCAGGCAATAAGTCGGGAGAGATACATTTCGGTATCATAGAAAATGTTGTAACGGTATATAATCTTATTCAGAAACAGCTTGCGGAGTACCGCGGTAAAGTCTGATAAGGGTTTATAATAAATTTACACTGGGAGCAAACGAAAATGAGCAGAATTCAGAACAATATTCAGGCACAGGTGCTTATTGACGCTTTGCCGTATATTCAGAAGTACAGCGACAAGATTGTCGTTGTCAAATACGGCGGAAACGCAATGACAAACGAAGAACTCAAACACGCTGTTATGAGCGACATCGTACTTCTGACATTGGTCGGAATAAAAGTAGTTCTCGTTCACGGGGGAGGACCGGAAATCAACGAAATGCTGAATAAGGTCGGCATCGAGAGCAAATTTATCGGGGGACTTCGTTATACCGACGCCGACACCGTCGAAATAGTCAGAATGGTCCTTTCGGGCAAGGTCAATAAAGAGCTTGTCGCCCTTCTTGCACAGAATAAGGGCAACGCATTGGGACTTTGCGGAATAGACGGTCAGATGCTTATCGCCGAAAAGAAAGAGAGCGAAGTCGATTTAGGCTTTGTGGGTGATATTGTCAAGGTCAACAAAAAGCCTATATTGGACGCTCTTGACGGCGGATACATACCTGTAATAGCAACGGTTGCGTGCGACAAAAAGGGGCAGACATACAATGTCAACGCAGACACCGCGGCGGCACAGATAGCGGCTGAGCTTGGTGCCGAAAATCTTGTTCTTATGACGGATATCGCAGGTCTGTTAAGGGATAAGGACAATCCCGAAACGCTTATCCCCAGCGTAAATGTCAGCGAGGTACCGTTCCTTAAAAGACAAGGAATTATTTCGGGGGGAATGATTCCAAAAATCGACTGTTGCGTCGAAGCTGTAAGAAGAGGAGTAAAGAAAACCTGTATCATAGACGGCAGAGTGCCTCATTCAATTCTTATCGAGTTGCTTTCAAACGAAGGTATCGGCACTCAGTTTGTTTAATTCATCAAGCTAAGATTTATATAGATTTGATTTTTTGAAAGGATGTATTATTTATGGCAAAATGGGCAATCGTTTACGACTCAAAATACGGCACGACGGAAAAATACGCAAAGTGGATTCAGGCAAAGGTTGGCAACGCGGATTTATACAAGGCAAAGGGACTCCAGCCCGAAACTATAATCGGCTATGAGCTTTTGCTTTTTATCGGCGGAATTTACAATGATAAAATGCCGATATGCGATTTTATCAAGAAGAACATAGGACACCTTATGTTCAAAAAGGTTGCTATCGTCGGCAACGGCTGGTATGAGGACAAGGAAATCAACCGCGAGTGGATTATGGACAAGAACTTCTCAACAGAAATGCACAGCAGATTTCCGCTCTTTCTTGTAAGAGGAGAGATAAACAACAGCAAAATATCTATCCCCGAAAAAATGCAGCTTATGAGCATCAAGGCACAGATAAAGCGCAGACAGGACAGAACAAACGACGATATCGTGGCTCTCAGTATGATTGACGGAATGAATTCATATACTTCCGAAGATAACCTTAAAGAGCTTTATGAGTTTATTGAATCGGGCAAGTGGGTAATTAAGAGATAATTATGTTATAGGAGAATGATATGGATTCACTTGATTTGAACGCACCGAAGAAAAAAGAAGAGCCCTTAGGGGAGGGCATTGCGGACGAAAAGAGCAGTTTTTCTTCTGCGGACGATTTTTATTCAGGCAATAATTTAGAGTTTGAAAAACCGAAAACAACCGCTACAGAAACAACTTTCAACGAACCGAAAATTTCAAACGCAGCTACATACTCGGATTCGGATTACAGCAACTATAAGAGTGCAAAGCCGAGTTCCATCTATGATTCGTCAACTGAATTTCAGGTTCTCGGCAGACTTGAAAAAATCGACAAGAGCATACATACTTCAGTATGGATACTTATTATCCTCGGAACACTTCTTACCGTGACATCTGTTCTGATGACCGTTCTCGGTATGATGAATGTTTTCACGGCGGTCGGAGTGTTCATAGATATCTGCGTATATATGGGGCTTGCATTCGGAATAGAAAGAAAGAGCAAGGGTTGCGCTCTTGCGGCGGTTATTTATTCGTGCCTTGCACTTGCTGCCGGTTTTCTTTCATCGGGAGTAAGAGGCATTGCTCTTAAAATTGCAATTATAGCTGCATATATCAATACATTCCGGAAGCTTAAAGAGTTCTATCAGTTAAAAGCAAAGTATGAATTTGACCCCGATGAGAATATAAGACGATATTTTGAAAAAGAGCCGATGACCTTCAAGATGAGATATATTCTTATGATAACCTGCGTTCTTATGGGACTCGGAGTTGCTGTCGGCGGAGTAGGCGGATTTACCTCTGATATTTTCTCGGGAGTCGGCGAAATTGTCAAGACTCAGGATATGGACAACTGGCAGAGAGTGAAGATACTTGACGGCAACAATATTTCTCTTCTTATGCCGACAGAGCCCACAAAAACAGAGCAGGGCGACGCTATTGTATACAAATCAAATTCGGCTGACGCCGCAATAACGGTAGTTGTCGGAAAAGGAATGGCAAAGGGACTTACCGATATTGAAAAGGACGCTGTTCTGAATGAATATGAAAAAACAATTCTTGATGAGGATTATACAGAAATTCAGTCCGACAAAGGCGAGGACGATTTAGGAAAATATATTTATAAGGTAGTCAAGGATAAAGAAGGCAAAGTCATTGTCTGTATCAAAACTGTAATAGTAGACGATAATGTCGATGTGATTATGTACGGCTACAAGGGCAAGGACTACTCGGGCAAGAATAAAGAAAACGCAGAGGAGTTCTTCTCAAAAATTTACAGAACATATTAAACTTTGGCAAGGAAGATAAGAATGAACACTAAGGAAAAATTTGAAAAATATATAATGGGTACATACAGCCGTCAGAACGCTGTTCTTGAACGGGGCTCAAAGGAGAAGATATACGACGAGGCAGGAAAGCAGTATATCGACTTCGGAAGCGGAATAGGAACAAACTCTCTCGGTATCTGCGACGACAGATGGGTTTCGGCGGTGTGCGAACAGGCTCACAGAATTCAGCATACCTCGAATATCTATTACAGCGCGCCGCAGGCTGATGTTGCAGAGAAGCTTTGCGAAAGAACAGGCTATTCAAAGGTCTTTTTCGGCAACAGCGGAGCGGAAGCAAATGAGGCGGCAATAAAGCTTGCAAGAAAATATTCGTTTGACAAATACGGCAAGGGAAGGCACAATATCATCACCCTTGTAAATTCTTTTCACGGAAGAACTATAACCACACTTTCGGCAACGGGGCAGGATGTTTTTCACAACTATTTCTTCCCGTTTACAGAAGGGTTTATATATGTTGAAGCAAACAACATCGAAGACCTTAAAGCAAAGCTTGACGACACCGTATGCGCCGTTATGTTTGAATACATTCAGGGCGAGGGCGGAGTTTTGCCGCTTGAAAGAGATTTTGTTGACGCAATATTCTCACTTTGCGCCGAAAAGGATGTTCTCACGATAGCCGATGAAGTTCAGACGGGCGTTGGCAGAACGGGAAAATTCTTGGCAGGAGAAAACTTTGGCAAAAGAACAAATATAACAACTCTTGCAAAGGGCATAGCAGGCGGACTTCCGATGGGAATTTGTCTTGCAGATGAAAAATGTTGTGATGTTCTTTCGGCGTCTACTCACGGCTCGACCTTTGGCGGAAACCCCGTATGCTCGGCAGGAGCGAATGCTGTTCTTGACAGAATTACTCCCGAATTTCTTGAAGAGGTTTCAAGAAAGGGCGTTTATCTTAAAGGAAAGCTCCTTGAAATTTCAGAAATCGAAAGAATTGACGGAATGGGACTTATGCTAGGAGCAAGACTTAAAACCAAAAAAGCGGCAGAGGTTGCAAAGAAGGCTGTTGAGAACGGACTTCTCGTTCTCACCGCAAAGGATAAGCTTAGATTTTTGCCTCCTCTTACGATTTCTTTTGCCGAGATTGACAAGGGAACGGAAATTCTGAAAGGATTGCTTGAAGAATGATTTATTATGAAGAATACGGCGACGCTGAAAACCCTACCATAATATTTCTTCACGGAATGAATTTTCCGCAGACTTTTTATAAATCCTATTGCCTTGCCGAAAAATATCATATTGTTGTTCCGCATATTTACGGCTACGGCGAAGAGGCGGACAAAACCTACAACACAACGCAGGTCGTTGACGCTATATGCGAGCTTGCAAGGCAGTACGACAGAAACTGTATTCTTGTCGGCTTTTCACTGGGAGCACAGCTTGCTTTGTTTATTGAAAGCTATTTTCCCGAGCTTTTCAGAGGCGGAATTTTTATCAGCGCGCTTGTAGATAAAAATGAAAAGATGATAAAGTCGCTTATAAAGCCAAATCTTATGATGAGTAAAACTCTTAAATGGAAGAGGTTTATGCATCTTCAGGGGAAAGCGTTTGGTCTTAAAGGCGAAGACCTTGAAAAGTTTGTCAGATACGCCGCTTCGGTTACGGAAGAAACGATTGTTGCCACTATTGACAACGGCATTGACATAAACGAATTTGCAGAAAAATTTATGTCTATCCCTTATCCTACAATGTCTTTTTGCGGAATAAGAGAAGCCGCCGCCGTGAAAAACTCCCTTTACAGAATAACCGAGCTCAACGGCAGGTGCGATACGGACCTCTGGGACAGGGCGGCACATAATATTCCGATGATGTTCAGCGACAGACTTAACAAAACCATAGAAACCTATATGGAAAGCATATTTAACGGTAATTAACACTAAATCAAAGGAGCAGAAATTATTATGAAACACTTACTCAAAATGCTTGACCTCTCAACAGAGGAGATACTCGACATCTTAAACCTTGCCGACCAGCTCAAATATGAGCTTAAACACGGCATTCCGCACCCTCGCCTTAAAGGCAAAACGCTTGGAATGATTTTTCAGAAAGCGTCAACAAGAACGAGAGTTTCTTTTGAAACAGGTATGTATCAGCTTGGCGGATACGCTCTCTTTCTTTCATCTCACGATTTGCAGATAGGCAGAGGCGAACCTGTTCAGGATACCGCAAGAGTTCTTTCACGCTATCTTGACGGAATTATGATAAGAACCTTTGCGCAGAAAGAAGTCGAGGACCTTGCAGAGTATGGCTCAATACCCATAATAAACGGCCTTACCGATTTCTGTCATCCTTGTCAGGTTCTTGCCGACCTTATGACTATCCGTGAATTCAAGGGCAGACTTGAGGGACTTAAAATGTGCTACATAGGTGACGGCAATAATATGGCAAATTCTCTTATTGTCGGCGGACTTAAAACTGGTATGGCGGTTTCTGTCGCTACCCCAGACAATTACAAGCCCGACGCAGAGGTTATGTCTTTTGCCGAAAAATATGATTGTTTTCAGCATACAACAGATATACTCACCGCCGCAAAGGACGCCGATGTAATTTTCACAGATGTCTGGGCTTCTATGGGACAAGAGGGCGAAAAGGCCGAGAGAGAAAAGGCGTTCAAGGGCTATCAGGTCAACGATGAGGTTATGGCTGTTGCAAAGCCTGACGCTATGGTGCTTCATTGCCTGCCTGCTCACCGCGAAGAAGAGATTACAGAAAAGGTTTTTGAGGCTCACGCAAACGAAATTTTTGAAGAAGCAGAAAACCGTCTGCACGCTCAGAAGGCAGTTATGGTTAAGTTGATGGAGAATAATTAAAAAACGACCTCTGTCCGTTATGGCCAGAGGTCATTTTGCTTTATTCAGTATTTTTATATCATTTACAATATTTTGTATATGAAGTATCTGCTCGGTTGAAAGCCCTGAAACATCGAGGGTTTTAACTTCGGATAAACCGAGAAGATAATCTGTACTGACAGAAAATGTCGTTGAAATTTTTATCAGCATATCTATTGACGGCTGAATATTTCCGTTTTCCCAGTTGCTTATACATTGCTTTGTAACACTTAGCTTTTTGCCGAATTCAACTTGATTTATTCCTAAAGATTTTCTCAATTCCTTAATTCGTTCACAGAACATAATATCATTCCCTCGTCGTATATTACAATACTATTGTAAATTAACTGTTGACAAATATGAAATACTTTAGTA
>CALZLD010000049.1 GCA_945788225.1 uncultured Clostridia bacterium | reverse complement strand
CAAATTTGCCACGGATAGATATGTTTTTGAGAATTTCATATCCCATAACGGGATGCTTTTTGATTTCGTTATATTCTTCATCCGAGAGCTTGCCCTGTTTGTTGATAATGCGGTTGTCAATACCTATTTTGCCAACATCGTGAATAAGCCCCGCACAATAAATTTCTTCTAACTCTTTCTCGGAATATCCCATACATTCTGCAATCATTCTTGAATATTCCGCAACGCGCCTTGAATGTCCCGCGGTATACGGGTCGTTAACATCGACCGCTTTGGCTATTGCCTCAAACGCCTCGTTTGACAATATTTCAAGCTCGTTATTTTTTTCGTTAAGCTCGTCTATAAATTTGACTTTTTCAGCTTGTACGAGTGCATTGTTAAGCTCGGTTCTTCTATTGACAAGAACGGAGATAATTTTTGTTGAAAATACACTTATCAAAACAATAAGAGTAATGGATATAATCGCCTCGGGACCGATGTCGGCGTTATACCCCGAGTCCGCTCCCCTTGCTATTACAGGAGGTATGAGCATTAAAATGGAAATAATCGTCACATTCCGACACATTTTCTTGTCTTCGTACATAATGGTGAACATTACGGGGATAATGAATGTCAGAAATGTAGGAGCAAACTGGTAATGGGAAAATGCTGTATTAAGACAGATAAAGGACATTGCGATAGTCAGCGTATACTTTCTTATCTGCTCATTGTTTACGTATCTGCACATAAGCCACGATATAAGAATGGGCAAAGCGTTGCACAAAGTTGTAATCAACTGATACCTGATAAGCTTTTCAACGATAGTATCGGGACCATACCCTTGGGACCTTGTGATATAAAGAATGGTATTTACCACAATTTCAGCGATAAAAACGCATACTGCCATTCCTATCTGGGCACGGGTGATAACCATTCTCCATTCTTCATATTTTATATTTTCGTAAGTCACATGTATCCCCTCACATTTTTAATATTCCGACTGTCATTGTTGGTATCCGACTATTGTGTTACATAAAGTATGTAATATTTTGTCCGCCAAAAGCATAAAAACTGCTGAACAGAACGCTGGAAATTAAAAGTGCTATTTCTTATACAATGCTATGATTTCTTGCATTTAAGCAGTCTGTCAAGTCCCATAAAGATATATCCCGCCACAACAAATGCGACAAAAAGAATTCCGACCCACGATACAACTCCGCCTATCCCCTGCTTGTCAGGGTCGAGGAAAAAATAGGGATAGAGCGTATAGTTTTCTATGTCAAACCCTAAAATTGCCGAACGGATAAAAATGAAAGCGACATATCCGAGCGGAAACGCTGTTGAAACAAGCGGATAGAACCACTTGATTTTTTTATGCTCATAGAACACAACCCAGTCGGCAACATACATTATCGGAAGAACGAGGTGAAGAAGAACGCTGTTGACTCTGAAATTGAGTTGTGGTTCTCTGTCGCCCGCAAGCAAGATATTAAACACAAAAAATGTCAGCATTATTCCGAGCATTGCAATAAATTTAAGCAACGGAACGGCCGATACAAAGCTGTCGTCCTTTTTCTTTGCGGTCTGAACAAGCTCTGCAAGCATTACACCAAGGCAAAGAAAGTTACTGATGTTTGTAAAGTAAATGTAGAAATCCCAGCGGATATCCGTATAATCGTCAAAAATGCCAAGACAGGATATAGAACCGAGAATGCCCAACGCGCAGTAAGCCGATTGAAAAATAAGCTGTGCCGTTCTGTTTTTTATCATAATTTATTACCCGAAAACCTTTCTTTTTTACAACATATAATTATACACATTTTATCACAAAAAAGTGACACTGTCAAACATAATACGGCATCAAGCGACAAAATAAAACCTCTGTCGTACCATAATGTTATTTGTTGCATTTTAAATTTCTTTGCTATATAATGAATGCAACACGCAAAAAAACAAGGAGCAGATACTTATGATACTACGCACACCTTCGTATTACGACAGTTTTCATTGCATAGCGGATAAATGCACCGACAACTGCTGTATAGGCTGGGAAATAGATATAGACAAAGATACAGCAGAGAAATATTCTTCTGTGGGCGGTGACTTCGGCAAAAGGCTCTCTTCCTCAATCTCTCACGAAAACCCGTCCTTTATCCCCGATGAAAACGGGCGATGTCCCTTTCTCAACAAGGATAATCTCTGCGATATAATACTTAATTTAGGCGAGGACGCTCTATGCGATATATGCACTAATCACCCGAGATATTTTGAATGGTTCGGTGATATAAAGGAAGGCGGAATAGGGCTTTCCTGCGAGGAGTCGGCAAGAATTATCCTCACACAGAAATTCTCTGTCAGCGAAAGAGAAATTCCCGATGAAGAAACGGATTTTCCCGATGATGAGAGGGTTTACGAATTTCTATATATGGCAAGGGAGAAAATCATATCGCACCTGCTTGACGAAAATGTTCCGTTAGCGTCAGCGATTTGCGATGTGATAAAGTATGCCGAAAAACTTGAAAGCTCTGTCGACAGCGAAAAATTTATACTCCCCGAAATAGAAAAGGGGAAAGAAAACTTCTCCCCCGATATAAAGGATTTGCTCTGCTTTCTTCTTACACTTGAACAGCTTTCTCCCGACTGGGCACCCTATATTTCCTCGGCGGTTGAAAATTTTTCGGAAAGGGAGATTTTTTCACCCGAAACTGACGGGTATCTTCGCAATATTGCAGTGTATTTTGTATGGAGATACTTTATGAAATCCGTTTATGACGGAGAAATCTCACCTAAAATAAATCTTATGGCGATAAGCGTTGCTGTTCTGTCATATTTATTTTCACAAAGCGGAGATTTTTCCGTTGACGCTTGTTCTCTTATCGCAAAGAACTTTTCAAAAGAGATTGAATATTCGGAAGAAAACCTCTATGCATTATTGTACAAAAAATTTCACCAATAACTTGCAAAATATGTTGAAATATGATATAATGACAAATGGACACATATTTTCTGTAAAAAGGTGACGATTTATGAAAAATAAATTAAATATAAAGCTTATCATTTCTGCCGTGCTTTGTGCGGTATTGATGACGGGTTGCTTTCAGTCCGATAATGTTTCGGAGCCGAAAACAACCGTGGTACCCGAATTTACCGCAGAAACAGAAATCATAGAAGGAAGAAAAAATATCTACCTTATTGTAAAAAATCTGACAAGCAGTTACTGGAATGTAGTAGTTGACGGAGTTCGTGACGCAGGAAAAGAGCTTGACTGCAATATTTACAGCAGTGGTTCGACATCGGAATTGCAGTGGGAACTTCAGGCCTCCCTTGTAGACAAGGCTATTGCCGAAGGTGCGGACGCTATAATATTAGCACCAAACGATTCTGTTATGCTTGCACCGAAAGTAAGCGAAGTATATTCTTCGGGTGTGCCTATTATACTTGTTGACACGGTTGTTAACACGGAGGATTACACCATTTGCTATATGACCGATAATCTGCGTGCAGGTCAGGACGCGGCGAAAGAAATGATAAATCGGCTCAGAGAGTCGGGCATAAGCGAAGAACAGGAGGCGTATGTTGCTATTCAAGTCGGCGGTATTTCGTCCCAGACTATCAACGAAAGACTTGCGGGCTTTTGTCAGTACTGGACTAAAAACGCACCTGAGAAATGGAAAATAATTGATGAAGTCAAATTCAACGAGGGTGATGCGGACTATGCCGTTGTCTGTGCCGAACAGCTACTTGACAAATACACAAATATCAACGGTGTATTCGGAACAAACAACGGTTCAACAGTGGGATTTGCACGGGTTATCAAGGACAGGGAAAGAAAAGATATTGCCGTGGTGGGATTTGACTATTCGGATGAAATGAAAGAGCTTATTCTTGACAAGGACTATAACGCCTCAACAATGTTGCAGAAGCAATATTCTATGGGACAATATGCGGTTCAGTCTGCACTTGACGCACTCGACGGCAAAAAAAGCGACATTAAATTTGTTGATACGGGCGTTGTTACCGTAAACAGTTCAACAATATCAGACAGCGAGATACAGGAAATACTCAGCCACAATTAGTTCGGAGGTCAGAAGATAATGAAAAACTATATGGATATGCAAAAAACTTCTTTGATTTCCGAAAAAAAGGGTTTTTCGTATCATAGAATGATATTCACCTATCTTATATGCTGTATTGTCGGACTGCTTATCATAGTAACTGTGTTCAACGGTCTTATTGAGGAGCACGACAAACAGCTCACAAATGAAATATGCACACTTATTTCTGAAAAGATGGATACCTCTATCCAGTATATCTCCACCACTGTGGACGAAATGTCAACGCTTATTTCCTACTGTGACGACAACTCCTTTGAGGAAAGCTATAATAATCTTCAGAAATGCATTGCAGAGTCAAGCTTTATAAGCATAGGACTTGTTGACAATAACGGAAAATTGTATGCTACAGAGGCGGAACGCTATGAGTTTGAAAAATGGGGGCTTACGGATATTGCGATGAATTGCAAGAATGTCACAATATCCGAGCCGTACAGGTCAAGTATGACGGGACAGCTTGTTTTTACAATGTTTTCTCAGCTTGAAGAGGACGGCAAACGTAAGGGAGCAATATTCGTTACATACCCTCTTGACGAGATACAGAATATGGCAAATACCGATTCTCTCAACGACCAGACTGAGATATGGATTATGGACGGATATTCGGATAATATTATACGCTGTTCGGGTTCGGGATTTCTGATAGGAAGTTGGAGTAATTTCAAGATTGAAAAGCAGAAAATCAAGAATATCAAGGAATATGAGGTATGGGAAAACTCACTGAGAAGTGGCAAATATTCATCTGCCGTAAACTATACCACTACCGACGGAATAAAATATACTCAGGTGTTCAAGCGAATTGACTTTATGCCAGGCTGGAATATAGTAGTCAGAATTCCAAGTCTTTCGCTGTCGAACACGATGCAGTTGTTCCGATGGGCAAATGTCGCTTTCGCCGCCGTTATCATAATCGCAACCTGTTTTCTTCTTATTTTTACGCACATACGGGAAACTGCCGAAAAGAAAATATTTGAAAATCTGTCAACCTTTGACCCGCTCACAAAGATACTCAACAGACGCGCGTTTGAAAAGATATCCGCAAAGCTTTTTGAAACCGAGAACAGTCCTGAATGTTCATTCATATTCTTTGATGTTGACTACTTCAAGCAGGTAAATGACAATTACGGTCACGAGGTTGGCGACCATATTCTCGTAAAATTTGCCGACGCACTTAATTCCGTATTCGGTGACAGCGGTCTTGTTTCCCGCTTTGGCGGTGATGAGTTTGTTGTTCTGATAAGAGGAGGAAATAAAGAGGCGGTAACTGCTATGGTCGAGCATTTTGCCGAAAAAGTCAAAGAAATGCGTATTGAATGTGATAATGACTTCCGACTTCATTTCAGTGCAGGAATGGCAACCTGCCCTCAGGATACAGATAATCTTCCCGAGCTTATGAAATGTGCCGATAACGCGCTTTACGAAGTCAAGGAAGCAGGCAGAAACAGCTGGAAATGGTATTCGGATAAATAACAAAAATCCACTTGTTATGGTATAAAAACCATAGCAGGTGGATTTTGATTTTATAATAAAAATCTTTAATCAACATAAATTTTGCGTTCAGTTTCAGTATGTTCTATGTTCTGAACTCATATCATTTCACGAATTGCAGAAATAAATAAATTCTCTATACTGTTGTCCATATAGGGACTCAATGCGCCAAAACTACTGGTAGGGATAAATCCGCCTGCCATAGAAAAATGTCCCCCTCCCGAGCCGACATCTTTTAATGCCAAATTGATTAATTTTCCTGCATTGACAGATGAGTTCAGCGAACGAACCGAAAACTTGATTCCATTATCTCTCATGCAATAAACGATAGCAATATTAACCTCCTCAAGCGATAAAATAAAATCACTTAAGCTGGCTATTAATCCATCAGGACAAGAAAAGGGTATTTTTGAAAAGCCCACATCTCCATATAAATGGATATTTTCTATGGAGCTGGTATAGGCAAAAAGGTCTTTTGAAACAAGCTTTGTATTTTCAAGTTTTGAAAGCTCATCTTTATTGACTAAGTCGAACAAGAAGGAAAACGCTGCGATATCTCTCTGCGTAACTCCTCGGGTGAAATTCATCGTATCCATTTTTATTCCGTATAACAGAGCCGTTGCACATTTTTCGCTCGGGACCAAATCAAGAGCCTTGAAATGTTCGGCAAGCAAGGTCGAACAAGCACCTACTATCTCAACTTGTGACCATTTATAATCGATTTCCACAAAAGTCGGGTGGTGGTCGATACACGCAACTTCATCTCCTATAAAATCAACAATGTTTCCCGCATGCTTCTGTGAATCGACGCAAACAATATAATCCTTTTCATTCATAACAGAATCAAGTTCTTCTTCCTGATACAGCTCAATTCCCAGCAAGTCTGCAAGTTTAGTTGCACTGAGCCTATCGATTTTTCCTGCGCAGCAAAACAGCGAAGAAATATCAAAATGACTGAAAATCTCTCCTAATGCATAAGCCGATGCAATGGCATCAGCATCAGGAAAATTGTGCGTTTGAATAAAAATCTTATTCTCCGTATTTTTGCATATTGATATTAATTCACGAATATCCATAATAACATTCCTTTTTCAGTTACTTTAATCCGCTTGACTAGTTATCTCATCGATAAACCTGTTACTTTTTGTCGAGCAGTTGCACCCGACTTTATCTCTTATATTATAACATATAAATCCGATACTTTCAATATTATTAAAAACGGAAATCAACAGATAAAACAAAACGCTCGCAAGCCGTTAAAATCGGTACTTGCGAGCGTATTTTCAATGGAGCTGATGATCGGACTTGAACCGACGACCTACGCCTTACCAAGGCGTTGCGCTACCGACTGTGCCACATCAGCATAACATTGCTAAATTATTGTATCACAATATCATAGCAATGTCAATAGTTTTTACTTAAATTTGTTCATAACAAGACCTGTTATAAGCTTGGGATAGAAGTATGTGGATTTCTGTGGCATCTTCTCTCCCGCAAGGGCAACATCGCGGATTTCTGATACTCTTGTAGGGTTGAGGATAAATGTGCAATCTGCTTTTTTATTGTCAACGGACGATATAGCCTCGGATATATCACGGGTATAGGTGAGATTTATCTGATTTGCCATATTTTCTTTGTCGATACCGAAAATTCTTTCAAGCACAAGTGAATGTAAAACGCTTACATCAAGCGAGCAGTAAGCCTTAGACATATCGGGTAAGAAGTTCTTCATATCAACGCTGTCTTTAAGAGTAAGAACGGTATACGAAGCGCCGTCGTAAAATCCGAAAGAGCACTTGCTTGCGAGATAATTTTCATTGAGGCTCTTTTCAACGGCTGAGATATTATTCTGCTTTTCAATAGTGAAATATTCGGAACAACCGTCAAGCAATTTATTTGCGTCAAAGTTTTCAAGGTCCCTGACAATTCTGTGCGTCGGGAAAACGACAAGTCCTTCATTTTCCATATTTACAAGCATCATCATAATGTAGTTGCTGAGGTCGCCCTCTTCTGCCCTGCCGTCCGCCACAAGCACCTTATGGAAATTAAGAGCGGTTTCATAGCGATGATGACCGTCGGCAATGTAGAGTTTTTTGTCCTCAAAAAGCTTTGAAAGCTTTGAGAGAATATTCTCGTCGGAAACACACCACATTCTGTGGATTGTTCCGTCGCCGTCTGTAACACTCATATCGGGTTCGCCCTTAGAGCAAGCGTCTATAAGAGAATAAACGCTGTTATCCTCATCCATATAAAGAGAATAAATCTGGCTGAAATTGCAGAAGGTCTCGCTCATAAGGTTAAAGCGGTCTGCTTTTGCCTTTGAAAGAGTTTCTTCGTGCGGAAGAACAACTCCCTTTGAAAACTCTTCAAGCTTTACAAGAGAAACAAATCCTTTTACCGATTTTCTTTCGCCAAAAGCGGTAAATTCCATTTCATACACATAGATACTGTCCTCGTCGTCCTGCTTCAAAGTACCGTCGGAAAGCCACTCGGAAAGAGTTTTTCCCGCCTCTTTATAGCGATTTTCACCTGTCGGAAGTTCAAGCCTTATTATGTTGTGTTCATCTGTTTCAATGAATTTAAGGCGCTGTTCTTCGGATATAATGTCGTAAGGAGGGCATACAAGGGTGTTCATATCACCCTTTGCAAACCTCATTCCTTTAAAGCCTTTTACTGTTGCCAAAGCCGTTCACTCCTAATTCTTCTTCATACCGCAGCATTTCTTATATTTTTTGCCGCTTCCGCAAGGACACGGGTCGTTGTCCCCTACCTTTGTTTTTCTGATTGTTCTGCCTGCAAGACTTCCGTCGCCTGTTGACGGAGCGTTTGCAGCGGCAGGTTTTGCGACCTGTTCTCTCTGAGGAGCTACCACTTCGTCATCTTCGCTTCTTCTCTGAATTCTCAAAGTAATAAGCATTCTGACGGTGTCCTCCTGAATGGATTCAACCATAGCGTCGAACATATCGAAGCCTTCGTAACGATATTCGATTACAGGGTCCTTCTGTCCGAATGAGCGGAGAGAGATACCTCTTTTAAGTTCATCCATATCGTCAATATGAGCCATCCATTTTGTATCGACAACTTTAAGAAGAACAACTCTTTCGATTTCTCTTGTGGTATCGTGTCCCCATTCTGCTTCCTTGGCGGCATAAATCTTTTCTGCGCGCTCTGTAAGAGTTTTTACAAAATAGTCCTTTTCAATATCCTCAAACTGTTCGGGCGTGAAATAAAAGTCCTCAGGAACAGTGAGCACATTGAGGAATCTGTCACGAAGTCCCGAAACATTCCAGTCGTCTCTGGGAAGTTTATCAAAGATATACTGGTCAACCGTTGTTGTGATATAATCTCTCATCATCTTCATAATGAGGTCGTGGATATCCTCACCGTCAAGCACCATAGAACGCTCTTTATAGATGATTTCACGCTGTGCGTTCATAACATCGTCATAACGAAGGACATTCTTTCTCACCTCAAAGTTTCTTCCCTCAAGGTTCTTCTGAGATGATTCGATAATTTTTGTGAGCATCTTGCTCTCGATGGGCAAATCTTCGTCAATATTCATTCTTTCCATAAGCATATTGACTCTTTCTCCGCCGAAAAGGCGCATAAGGTCGTCTTCAAGAGAAAGAAGGAACAAGCTCTCACCGGGGTCTCCCTGTCTGCCGGCACGACCGCGAAGCTGATTGTCGATACGGCGGGATTCGTGACGCTCTGTTCCGAGAATGAAAAGTCCGCCCGCTTCTTTAACGGCAACAGCCTTTTCGTCAACTTCGGCTTTATATTTAGCATAAAGCTCACGGTATGTCTTTCTGGCTTCAAGAATTTCCTCGTTATCCGTTTCGGCAAAGCCTATCGCATCGGTAATAATCTCTTCGGGGATACCGAGCTTGCGGAGTTGTGCCGTCGCAAGAAATTCAGCGTTACCGCCGAGCATAATGTCGGTTCCTCGTCCTGCCATATTTGTTGCGATCGTAACCGCTCCGAGTTTACCTGCCTGAGCGACAATTTCGGCTTCCTTTGCGTGCTGTTTAGCGTTGAGGACTTCGTGCTTTATGCCTGCCTTTGAAAGCATTTTACTGAGTATTTCGGATTTTTCTATAGATATTGTTCCGACAAGAACAGGCTGTCCCTTTGCGTGACATTCCTTTATCTGCTCGATCGTTGCGCGGAATTTAGCCATTTCGGTCTTATAAACAACATCAGAATGGTCTATTCTTATGACAGGCTTGTTTGTGGGAACTTCAACAACATCGAGACGGTAGATTTCCTTGAATTCTCCCTCTTCCGTCATAGCGGTACCTGTCATACCCGAAAGCTTTGAGTAAAGTCTGAAATAGTTCTGGAATGTGACGGAAGCAAGGGTTTTGCTTTCGTGAGCTACCTTAACACCCTCTTTTGCTTCAATGGCCTGATGAAGACCGTCGTTATATCTTCTTCCGTGCATAAGACGACCTGTGAATTCATCGACGATAATTACCTCGCCGTTCTGAACAACATAGTCGATATCCCTCTGCATTGTGCCGTTGGCTTTGAGCGCCTGATTTATGTGGTGAAGGAGCGTCATATTTGAAGCGTCCATAAGATTTTCAACATTGAAAAGCTTTTCAGCCTTTTTGATACCGCTCTGGGTGATAGTTGCGGTCTTTGCCTTTTCGTCAATGATATAGTCGCAGTCGTCGTTGAGTGCTTCCTGGTCCTCTTTGGTGTCCATTTCGACAACCTTTTTGGCTTTCAGGGATTTTGCAAATCTGTCCGCAAGAGTGTAAAGCTCGGTCGAAGACTCGCCCTGTCCTGAAATTATGAGAGGAGTTCTTGCTTCATCTATGAGAATGGAGTCAACTTCGTCGACGATGGCAAAGCTGTGTCCCCGCTGAACGCGTCTTTCTTTATAGATAACCATATTATCGCGGAGATAGTCAAAGCCGAACTCATTGTTTGTTCCGTAGGTTATATCGCATGCGTATGCGGCACGACGCTCACTGTCGTTGAGGTCGTGAATGATACAGCCTATCGAAAGGCCCAAAAATCTGTAAACCTTGCCCATTTCATCGGACTGATATTTTGCAAGGTAATCGTTAACGGTAACAACATGAACTCCCTTGCCGTCAAGAGCGTTAAGATAGGACGCTAAGCAGGCAACGAGAGTTTTACCTTCACCTGTTCTCATTTCGGCAATTCTTCCCTGATGAAGAACGATAGCGCCGATTATCTGAACGGGGAACGGCTTTTTGCCGAGAACACGCCATGCGGCTTCACGGCAGGTTGCAAGAGCTTCGGGTAATATATCGTCAAGAGTTTCACCGAAAGAAAGTCTGTCTTTCAGCTTGTCTGTCATTTCTCTGAGTTCTTCGTCAGTCTTTTTTGAAAATTCTTCGTCAAGGTCAAGAACTTTCTGCTTTATAGGCTCGATACGCTTGAGTTCCTTTGCGCTGTAAGAGCCGAAAATTTTATCAAGTATTGCCATTTTTTCACTCCGCCTTTACTTAGTTTGGATAAAAACATTCAGCTTATATTGTAACATATACACATATAAAAGTCAATTATTTTTGTCAATATATTTAAACAAGGTTCCAGTCTATACCCTCAATACCGTTTTCACGAAGAAATTCATTAGTTTTTGAGAAATGTCTGCAACCGAAAAATCCGTTATAGGCAGAAAGAGGGCTGGGATGCGCCGATTCAAGTATTTTATGCTGTTTTCCCGTTATTATCGCCTTTTTGTTCCTTGCATTTCTTCCCCAGAGGATAAACACTATCGGTTTTTCTCTTTCATTGAGCTTTGATATGACTGTATCGGTGAATATTTCCCA
>CALZLD010000048.1 GCA_945788225.1 uncultured Clostridia bacterium | reverse complement strand
TGTTCAAATCCGAAAACACTACCAAATATAAATCCGAATACAGCACTTGCAATTCCTACCCGTTCAAGAATAGCACCGAGCTTATTTTTCTTGGTATGCCACATAATAGCTCCGGCAATAGAAATCACAATACCTTGTCCCAAGTCGGCAAACATCAGCCCGAATAAAAGCGTATATGTTATTGCCACAAGCATCGTAGGGTCAAAGCCGTTATGCGACGGCAGGCCATACATCTCAACAAACATAGAAAAAGGTTCGGCAAATATGTTGTTTTTCAGCTTTGTCGGAGGATTTAAATGGCTATCATGTTCAGCAGGTCTTGAAATAACCGAAACAGTATCAAGTTCTTTGAACATCGCCGTAAATTCCTTGGATTTCTTGGCAGGAACATATCCGTTAACGACTACATACTTATCATCGTAAAAAGCGACTTCTCGTCTGAGTTCAAATATTCCAGAATAATAAAGCAATTTTGAATATATCTTATTCAATTTATCTTTATTATCGTCAACTGAAATGTCGATCTGCTTTCTTAACGCTTTAAGTTCTTCTCTTTCGCTGATAATCGCCTTTTCGTTATTAAGCTTTGCGTCTTTACCCGTTCCTTCAACAAAATCGGGAAGATGAATACGCTCAAAATAGAGTTCAGAAAACATATTATCAATTTCAATCTTCATCGATGAAGGAGCAAGATACATTCCCCAGTAATACTCGCCGTCATCATCGTAGGTATTGAATATAAACGGCTTGTCCATATGATACGATAGTTTCTCGTAGCTTTCAATCGGGAGTTTTCCAAACCTTACGCTGACATTCTTACATGAAAACAGCTTCTGGTAATCCTCATCTATTCCCTCTAAATGTGAAAGATACAAAGCAACCTGTTTTCTGAGGTTGATATTTTCCGAAAGCTTATCCGCTCGCTCCATACTTCCGAGTATATCCGATTTTATCTCGTCCGCCAACGCTCCAAGTTCCTGAGCGCTCTCCTCTTTTATTTCAGAAAAATCTTTTTCCTCATACTTTATCCCGATTCGGGAAAGGAATGATGAGAGAGAATCAAGCGGTACGGAGTACGGATTTTCCTCATTAAGAAGAACAAACTTTTCCCCTCTGCTTCGGTCGGGCGGTTCTATATGAAAGCAACCGCTTTGACAGCATTTTTTCAGAACCTCGTTTAAATCCTCGATATAACAGGTTATATCGACAATTTCGAGTTTCTCGATAGCCATATTTTTCACCTCTGAATTATCAATAATGGGCTTTACCCCGATTATCTGATTATAAATTATACTATAACAAGCAATTCTTCAATCTCCTGAGCAGGTACTCCGTATCTGACGCCCTCTATTATGGTATTTATATTTTTTACCTCGGTTGTAAGAAGAAAAAGAATCGTGTAAATACTTACCGCCGCATTTGTGGTTTTTCTGAGGTAATTCTTTGCAAGCTTATTTCTGAGTATCTGAATATCGTGACTTAAAGATGATTTTGATATTTCAGGATTATTTTCATACATTCTTCTTCCATAGCCTGTTTTTTTCAAAATATTGATATATTCGTCTGCCGACTCTGAGTTCATTAGTTCAGAAAATCTTGCTTTTGATATCCTGCTTGCAACAGGAAAAAGAATTTGCGATATTTCTTTCTCATCGGCGCAAGAAAAAGCTTTATATCTGAACGCATTGTATATATTTGAAAGGTCGTAAAGCATTCCTGTTATTTCAAGCATATCCTTTTCAACGCCGCCGGAAAAGTCCCTTTTAATAGAAGTTCTTACCCAATCAACATAATAGGTTCTCAAAAGTGTATCAATTTCAGTACAATCATAATTCCCATTATCATCGGGTTTCTGGTCTTTTATAATTTCATAATACGGAGTTTTTTCAAGAACTTCAAGAAGTTCATCATAACTTCTTACTTCCGCCAGCTTCATCATATCAAAAGACGCATGCTTTGCAAGATAAGGAGAGATAGTATCCAAAAATTTCTCACTTGTCCCTGCATTGATATATATAATGCACCTGACAATAACAGATATTTCATTATTAATATATCGGTAATTAAAGAAAGATATTTTGTTGAGTTTCTGAAAATTACAAAGCCTTACATATTCGTTGAAAGCTTCTCTGTTAAGAATATCTTCAAGATATCCTCTGTGAACGGTGTTTGTATCAACGCTTGAAAGGCAGTCAGAAAAATGAGTATCTCTTTTCAGATATTCGGCAATTTCAGAAATTGTTGTCTTTTTTAAAAGTTCGCGATAATCATCTTCTTTAAGCCTTTTTCCGTAAAACGCTCTCGCCTTTGCGACAGTAGCATTATATGAATAATCAAACATCGTTCTCACCCCGATTTTGTAAAATACTTCTACCTCAAAGTCAAAAAGCAACAGGATGATTTACAATTCTATCAAAAATCTCATCTGCCCATTCTGTATGCTTCTCATTATAAAGTGCGTCATATTCCGAAATCTTTTTATCTTTTTTCTTTGTAAGTTCATCTATGCGCAATTCAGCGGCTTTTTTCTCAACTGCTTCAACCTTTTCACTGTACTGTTTTGAGCGTTCAACGCTTTGATTATATATATCGATAGCTTCTTTTTTTGCCGACTCGATTATTTCTTCGCTCTTTTTACGGGCATTTTCTATTTTAATATCTGCCTGTCTGTCAAGCTCGATAATCTCGCTTATAATATTTCTTTCCATAGTAACGCTCCTTTAAGAGAAAAAGAAATCAGTTTTTGAGACTATGAAGAGGAGCAGGAATCTGTCCTCCTCGATTTATGAATTTTGATGGAGAATTGGTATTCACTTTCATAACAGGTCCGCAACCGAAAAGTCCGCCCCAATCGAGTTCTTCCCCGATATTCTTGCCTATTGCAGGAATTATTCTCACCGCAGTAGTTTTGCTGTTTACCATACCTATTGCCGCTTCATCGGCGATAATTGCCGCGATAGTATCCTCTGTTATATCTCCGGGAACAACTATCATATCAAGACCGACAGAGCATACCGCCGTCATAGCCTCAAGTTTTTCAATAGAAAGAGCGCCGCACTTTGCCGCGTCTATCATTCCGGCGTCTTCGGATACGGGAATAAATGCGCCAGAAAGTCCTCCTATTCTTGAACAAGCCATTACGCCGCCTTTTTTAACCGCGTCATTAAGAAGAGCAAGAGCGGCTGTTGTTCCGTGAGAACCGCACCTTTCAAGTCCGATTTCTTCGAGAATATGAGCAACACTGTCGCCTACGGCAGGTGTGGGAGCAAGTGAAAGGTCAACAATTCCGAATGGAACGCCCAGTCTTTCGGAAGCTGTTACTCCGACAAGCTGACCGACTCTTGTTATCTTATAAGACGTCTTTTTAATTACATCTGCAATTTCGGCAATATCCGCGTCAGGATACTTTGCAAGAGCGGCTCTGACAACTCCGGGACCGGAAACACCGACATTTATGATGCAATCGGGTTCGCCGACTCCGTGAAAAGCGCCTGCCATAAAAGGATTATCATCGGGAGCGTTGCAGAATACAACAAGCTTTGCAGCTCCAAAGCAGGCATTTGTTTCAGTCTTTATTGCCGCCTGCTTAACTATTCTTCCCATAATTTTACAAGCGTCAAGGTTTATACCTGTTTTTGTCGAGCCGACATTTACAGAAGAACAAACATTCGATGTTGTAGCCAGAGCTTCGGGAATTGATTCAATAAGCTCAATATCACCCGCAGAAAAACCTTTCTGAACAAGTGCTGAATATCCGCCTATAAGGTTTACACCTACTGCATTCGCCGCTTTTTCCATTGTTTTTGCAAACTTAACAGGGCTTTGTCCTTTGCATGCGGCGGAAACAATTGCTATCGGAGTAACCGAAAGTCTTTTGTTGATTATAGGAATACCAAATTCCTTTTCAATTTTTTCTGCCACGGGAACAAGTTTCTCTGCGCTCCTTGTTATTTTGTCATAAACCTTGTCGCATGCTTTGTCAATATCGCTGTCGATACAGTCAAGGAGAGATACGCCCATTGTGATTGTTCGTATATCAAGACATTCGTCCTGAATCATACGGATAGTTTCAAGTATGTCGTAAGCGTTTATCATATTTTCCTCCTATATTCTGTGCATAGCTTCAAATATATTTTCATGCATAGTATGAATTGAGAGACCGAGTTCTGTTCCGAGCTTCGTCATTCTGTCTGCAAGAACGGTAAATTCAACATTGAGGTTTGAAATATCAACCATCATTATCATTGCGAACATATCCTGCATTACCGATTGTGTAACTTCTATAACATTTCCGTTATACTCCGCACATATTGAGCTTACCTTTGCAAGAATTCCTACTGTGTCCTTTCCTATTACCGTTAAAACAGCTCTCATAAAATATCCTCCTAAAAAAATAATTGAATAATAAATTCACTTGGTCATTATCGTATAGATTATAACACATTTCAACAAATATGTGAACGGCATAATCAAACAATTTTGTTACTATTTTTGCTAAAAAATATGTAATTAAAGTATAAAATGTGCTATAATATATGTAAAATATATAATTTTTCTTTTATATATAGTGATAAACTACGGAAGGAAGTTTTTATATGAATCTTATAGATTGTCATTCACATTCTCATAACTCCCCAGATGCAGACAAAAATGCAACAGCGTTAGTTATGGCTAAAAGAGCCAAAGAACTCGGTCTTTGCGCTTATGCGATAACAGACCATTGCGAAGTGAGTCAATGGTATCCTATCGAATATTACGGATTTGAGCCGAACGGATATGATGATTACGGATATAATGATATGTTTGAAGCCTCAATGAAAGAATCTTTCAGTGCCAAAGAACAGATAGGCGATACATTTAACTTTATATGCGGAATAGAATTAGGACAAGCCACGCACAATTTTGAGCTTGCCGAAGAAATCATTTCTGATAAAAGACTTGACTTTGTTATAGGTTCTACCCATAAATTGCCAAACTACGATGATTTTGCGTTTATTGATTATTCAAAATATGATGTCCCGGACCTTATGGAAAAATACTTCAATGAAACATATAAGCTTTGCAAATGGGGAAAATTTGATGTTTTAGGTCATTTAACCTATACTTTAAGATACATCGAAGGTGATAACGGAATAAAGGTTGATATGAAACCTTATGAAGAAATTATCAGAGAATCATTAAAGCTGATAATTCAGAACGGAAAAGGAATCGAAATCAACACAAGCGGTCTGCGTCAGAAATACGGAAAGACCTTCCCTGATTATGAATGGGTGAAGATATATCGTGAGCTTGGAGGAGAAATACTCTCATTAGGTTCAGACTCTCATTGCCCCGAAGATATCGGAAAAGGAATTGCGGACGGTGCAGAAATCGCTTTACAGGCAGGATTTGAATATCTTTGCTATTTTAAAGAAAGAAAACCGAATTTTATAAAAATTAAATAGACAAAACACGCATATTATGCTATAATTAGATAATTTCATTCATCGGAGGTATTACTTATGGAAACGCTTCTCAAACTTCTCAGACAAAATTCAAGACTTTCAAATGCTCAGCTTGCCGCAATGACAGGAACAACAGAGAACGAAGTCGCCGCTAAAATTCAGGAGCTTGAAAATACGGGTATAATTAAAGGATATAGCGTTATTCTTGACGAAGACAAAGCAGAAAAAGATGTTGTCACCGCGATTATAGAACTCAGAGTAACGCCTCAGGCTGATGTCGGATTTGACGATATTTCAAAAAAGATAGTTATATATGATGAAGTAACCTCTCTTACTCTGATGTCGGGCGGATACGACCTTGCTGTTACTGTCACCTGCGCCAGCCTAAAAGAAGTCGCGCTTTTTGTTGCTCAAAGACTTTCAACAATAAAGGGAGTTCTTTCAACGACAACCCACTTTGTCCTCAAAAGATACAAAGAAAAGGGCTTTATTATTTCAGACGGTGAATATGACGAAAGAGAATTTGTTTCGCCGTAAATCACTGAAAGCAGAGGTATATAAATTATGGATTACGATAAAATACTATCCGACAAAATAAAAACGATAAAACCGTCGGGTATAAGAAAGTTTTTTGATATTGCAGCTCAGACAGAAGGCGTTATCTCACTCGGTGTAGGAGAGCCTGATTTTCCTACGCCATGGAGCGTCAGAAGAGCTGCTATAGAGACTATTGAAAGAAGAAGAATAGTTTATACGGCAAATCCCGGTCTTTTAGAACTCAGAAAGACAATCTGTTCAAAGGTCGAAGAAAGATTAGGTCTTAAATATGAACCCGATGAAGCGATAGTTACCGTCGGAGGTTCTGAAGCTATCGACCTTGCCATCAGAACTATTTTGAACCCCGGGGACGAAGTTCTGATTGTTGAGCCGAGCTTTGTGTGTTATTCCCCTATTACAGAGCTTGCGGGAGGAATTCCCGTTCCGCTTGAAACATCTGAAAAGGAAGAATTTAAGCTTACCGCAGAAACACTGCGTTCAAAAATAACAGAAAGAACCAAAATGCTTATTCTTCCCTATCCCAATAATCCAACGGGTGCAATTATGACAAAAGAAGAGTTGGAGCCTATTGCAGAAGTTCTCAGAGGAACTGACATTATCGTATTAAGCGATGAAATTTATTCCGAACTGACATACGGTGAAAAGCATACATCAATAGCGCAGCTTGACGGTATGAAAGAACGGACAATACTTGTAAACGGATTTTCAAAAGCCTATGCAATGACAGGTTGGAGATTAGGGTATGTTTTAGGACCTAAGCCGATAATTAAACAGATGCTCAAGCTTCATCAATACGCTATAATGTCGTCCCCGACAATAAGTCAGTATGCAGGCATAGAGGCTATAAGACACTGCGATGACGAAATAAAGAAAATGGTTGATGAATACGACGCGAGAAGGCGTCTTATTGTCAAAGAATTTAACAGAATGGGAATGGAATGTTTTGAGCCAAAGGGAGCGTTCTATGTTTTCCCATCTATAAAATGTTCAGGACTTTCAAGCGAAGAATTCTGCACAAGACTTGTTGAGGAATACAAGGTTGCAATAGTTCCCGGAAACGCTTTTGGTCAGAGCGGAGAAGGCTATGTCAGAGTATCTTACGCATATTCCATAAATCATATTCTTGAAGCATTAAAACGAATTGAGGCATTTTTAGCATCGCTTAAAAATGAAAAATAACATGAACGAAATAACAATAAAATCAAATGCAAAAATAAATCTCGGGCTTGATATTGTAGGCAAAAGAGACGACGGATATCATTTGTTAAAAACTGTTATGCAGTCCGTTTCTCTTTGCGATATACTTAAAATTGAAAAATCCGATACAATATCCGTTGAATGTTCCGATATAAACATACCCCTTTCTGAAGAAAATCTCGCATACAAAGCCGCAAAAGTCTTTTTCTCTGAAACGAAAATCAAAGGTGGAGCACATATATTTATCGAAAAGAACATTCCGTCACAGGCAGGACTCGGTGGCGGAAGTGCAGACGCGGCAGGGACGATTTATGCATTAAACAAGCTCTATGAAACAGATTTATCTGATGTACAGCTTTGTAAAATCGGAGCAAAGGTGGGTTCTGATGTTCCCTTTTGTATTGTTGGTGGGACAATGCTCTGCGAAGGAGTCGGAGAAATACTTACTCCATTAAAAAAACTATCTGAGCACACAATACTTATTGCAAAAGGAAAAAGCGGAATATCTACTGTCGAGGCGTACAAAACCTATGATAAACTTAATGGTATAAATCACCCCGATATTGATATGTTGGTAAATGCAATAAATAACGGAGAAAATTTCTGTCATTACTGCAAAAATGTTCTTGAATTGACCGCATTCTTATCGTCTGTCGATGAAATTAAGGAAACTATGACAGAATTCGGAGCACAGGTTTCGGCAATGACGGGAAGCGGATCGGCTGTATTCGGAATATTCGAAAATGATACGCTTGCGAAAAAATGTTGCCAGGAGTTTAAAAAAACAGGAATTTTCGCATTTGTCTCTACTCCCATTGAAAAAGGAATTGAAGAAATATAAAAAATGCCGTATGAATTTTCATACGGCATTTTTGTATCAAAATCAATCTCCAAGTTCGGTAAGAATTCTGTCGGTACTCCAATAGAAATTATCAGCGCCGACTTTTGATGAAAATCCGCTCCTTGAAAAAATCTCCATAACATCAGGCTGAACACAAGTAAAGTAAACCGTTTTGCTATCATTGTGAAGCTTTGAAACAAGGTCGTCAAGAGCCTGGACACCTGAAATATCGGCAAGAGTTACTCCCCTTAAAGAGAATATGTATATTTCTTTATCGTTGAGCTCATCAATTTTTTCCTGAAGTTTACCTGCTGTTCCGAAATAAAGAGGACCTGTTACATAAACTACGACTGTATTCTTTATTTTTTCATTGTACTTTGAAGAATCAGCAAGCTTTTCGGGTTTTACATCGCTTGTCGTGATCTGAATGTTGGATATTTTGGCAACAAAAAGAATAAGTGATAAAACAATTCCAATAATTATCGCTACCGTAAGGTCAAATACGACCGTTGCCGCCATTGTAATAAGATATTGTGAAATAGCCGAACGCATCTTTCTTTTGAAAATATCTTTTATTACTTCCCAATCGTTCATTCTCCATGCTGTAACTATAAGTACTCCCGCAAGAGCCGCAAGCGGAATTTCAGACATTACTCCGCCAAGAACAAACATAGAAAGCAAGAGAACAAGCGAATGAACGATGCTTGTTATTCTTGTCTGACCGCCTGCCTTGATTGCAACACTTGTTCTTGCAATAGCCGCAGTTGCAGGAACTCCGCCAAAAAACGGAATGAGCATATTTCCTATTCCCTGCGCTACAAGCTCTCTGTCTGCGTCAAGCTTTTCATTTTTCATTCTTCCGGCCGACGCACCGCAGAGAAGGCTTTCGATAAGTCCGAGCGCGGCAATACTGAACGCAGGAAGGATAAGGGGTTTTATGCTTGCAAAATCAAGCATAGAAAGTTCAAGTCTGTCTGAAAGGAAAATTGTCTTCGGAATTTCACCGACAGAAGCAACATTAAACTTAAAAATCATATTCGCCGCAGTTGCGATTATAATAGCAACAAGTGAAGACGGACAAACCGCATTTGCTTTTTTGGGATAAAACGCCATAAACAGAACTACCGCAAGGGTTATAATAAGTGCGGCGACATTGAGCGTTTGCGGAGTAGTAAAATAACTGAGAAGCTTTTCAATGTTATTAAGTCCGCTTCCTTTAAGACCTGTCGCGTTGTCGATTTGTCCGAAAGCGATAATAATCGCAATACCCGATGTAAATCCTGTAATAACAGGAAGTGGTATGAAAGATACAAGACCTCCAAGTTTAAATATTCCTGCAATAAGGAGGATTATACCCGAAAGAAAGCATGCAATGAATACTCCTTTAAGCTGATATTGAGCAACAAGCGAAACAAGAATTGCAGTCATTGCACCCGTAGGTCCGCTTATTTGATAGGACCCACCCGAAAGCCCTCCGATAATTACTCCCGCAATTATTGCTGTAATAAGCCCTGCCGCGGCGGAAGCCCCCGAGCTTACGCCAAAAGCAAGAGCGAGCGGCAATGCTACAGCCGCAACGGTAACCCCTGCGAGAACATCCATACCGAACCTTTTAGCGTTATAGCCTTTAAATTCGGTTTTGATTGAGTTCCCGAAATTTTTAAACATTCCCAAAATAATCTCTCTTTTCCATAAATATTTTTTATTTATACGCCAAAGGCGAATGAATACTTCGTTTTATTTTGATAATATATTTTGTTCGACATTTTTCTTCCAATTACCTGTGATATAGTAAACAAAAGACATTACCGAGGCGATAATCCAACCTACAGGCCAGGACATCCATATCCCCGTAACCCCAAAATACGGTGAAAGAATATATGCAAAAAGAACTCGTAATATAAGGTCAGTAAAGGTGGCAATCATAAATTCACGCATCGACGCTGTCCCTCTGAGAACAGCGTCGGCGGAAAGCTTTAAAGCGACTGCGCCGTAGAAAGGAGCAACTATTTTTAAAAATTGGGTTCCTATTTTTATTGCTTCAGCGTTATCAGCTAATTCCGAATCCATAAATATACCGACAAGTCGGGACGGAAACAGAACATACAATATCAAAAACGGAGCAGTCACAATCGCGACAATTAAAAGTCCGCTTTTAAAACCCTGTTTTATACGCTTTATATTCCCTGCCCCTGCATTTTGTGCCACAAAGCTTGATATACTGTTGCAAACTGTTGAAACGCACGAAACTGTAAAGGTGTTCAATTTTACAGCAGCTGCATATCCTGCAACAGCATTATCTCCGAATTTATTGACAATTCCCTGCACAAATATATTTCCTACCGAAACAAAACTTTGCTGGAGTATACTAGGAACAGCTACTGAACTTATTGTTTTAAGCATGTCAAATGAAAACATATCATATTTTTCATCAGATTTAATTTTTGAAACCTTATAAAGCAGAACCAATAAAGCGACAATAGCACATACACCCTGACAGATAAAAGTCGCCCACGCAACTCCGCTTACACCCAAATCAAAACAAGCAACAAACGCATAGTCCATAGCAACATTCGATACAGACGAGATTATAAGGAATACCAACGGTGTCGTTGAATCTCCCAAAGCTGTAAAAATTCCTGTACAAATATTGTAAAGAAACAGGAATGTCAAGCCCCATATGTATATATTAAGATAAAGCTCTGCATCAGCAAAAATATTTTCCGGAGTATCAAGAAGCTTCATAAGCAAGGGATTGATAAACAAGCCTGTTGCAGTAAGAACGGCGCCGAGCCCTATGACCGAAAAAAGCGATGTAAAAACTGCCGTTTTCATCTTTGAATATTCTTTTGCTCCAAAAAACTGCGATATGACAACTGTACAGCCTATATTCGCTCCCGTGCCGACTGCAATAAAAATCATAGTTATCGGATAAGATACTCCGACTGCGGCAAGAGCTTCTTTGTTTATGAAGTTTCCTGCTATGATACTGTCTGCTATATTGTAAAGCTGTTGAAAAATAACGCTGAAAAGCATAGGAATGGCAAACTTCAACAAAAGCTTTGACGGACTGCCTTTTGTCATATCGGTTGTCATTATATCGCCTTGCTTTCATATCTATTTTTCTAACATACCTATCTATGTTAAAATTATAACATAGATAAAAAAATATGTAAATCATCATTTTCAACAATACATATCAACAATCAAAAAAGTATCTCCGCAATATTCTAAAAATATTGACATTTTTTTAATAAAAGTATATAATGTATCTTATAAGTATGTACAAATATTCTTTTGATTTGTATTATGGTTTGATAATATGTACTGCTCCTCTATTATAAGCTAAGAACGGGGTGATTAAGTGTTTTATGTCGACAGCAAAGATCTGACATCAGGGATGTACCTTGCCCGTGATATCCATTATTTTGATAATGATACCCAGACCATGTCAGAGCTTAAGCGCGGAGAGCGTCTCACCGACATGACTATCGGTTTTTTAAAAGCAGCTCATGTTGAAGGCGCATATATTTCGCGCGTTGCGGCAGACACTGAAATGACTCATACCATCAACGATGAATTGAAAAATCAGGCGGTAAACGGTATACAATCCCTCGCAAAAGGATTTATGGGAGGGCATATTAC
>CALZLD010000047.1 GCA_945788225.1 uncultured Clostridia bacterium | reverse complement strand
TGAACAGATGAAGAATTTCGGGATAAACTCTGTATATTTTTACTCCCGTGCCGTTCAAATCCCACTATATTCAAAACAAAAGACGAGATACTCAAACGAGTATCCCGTCTTTTGGCGGAGAAAGAGGGATTTGAACCCTCGCGACCGTTTCCAGCCCTACTCCCTTAGCAGGGGAGCCCCTTCACCACTTGGGTATTTCTCCATGGTGAAAAAAATGGCGGAGAGGGTGGGATTCGAACCCACGTGCCCTTGCGGACAAACGGTTTTCAAGACCGCCTCGTTATGACCACTTCGATACCTCTCCACTTATTAACTTAACGCTTGTATATTATATCACACATTTTTTGGACTGTCAATACTTTTTTGAAATTTTTTAAAAAATATCCGCCCGACAGATTATCGGGCGGAAAATATTTTATTCTGTAACGGTTGAGCTTGAAAAAAGATTGTCAACATCGCTTGAATTGCTCTCGCTCACATTGACTTCACGGCTTGACGGAAGCTTTGCTCCGCATACTCCGCAGTACTGATACTTCTCGTCAACTTCTGTTCCGCAGGTTTCGCAAAGTTTAACCCCGCGGATTTCATTGAGTTCAAGACGCATCCTCTTGATACGGCGCTTACGAACATCGATATCATCGCAAAGAGGAGCAAACGCACTCATATCCTGATTACGATTTTCATAAAGACTCTTTCCGATATCGGCAAAAATCTCAACGATTCTTTCTTCTTCATAAGCGATTTTTCTCTTAAGGTTTGAAACTTCAGAGATGTTCTTAGCTTTATCAGCTACTCCCGAAGCAGTCGAACCGATTGTTTCTACTACATCTGCAATACCCATACCGAATACCTCCTAAATAATACACAGAAAGCCTGCCAGCATTTCTATAATACCATATATTACATTATACGCTAATTCGCTAAATTGTCAAGCGTTTATTAGCAAATTATTTAAAAATTGTGAACTTTATACTAATTTATTATCTGAAATTTGATAAGCAGAGCTAAACCGTTCGCTTATTTTTTGCATATTGCAGTCGATTGATGAATAAAGAGTTGCGATAACTTCGCCTTTTTCGACGCTTTCACCGCAAAGCTTATTGAGATAAATCCCTGCCGAATGGTCGATGGGCGCGTCCTTGACAGACCTGCCTGCTCCGAGTGAAAGGGACACAAGACCTATCTCCTCGCAGTCCTTGCAGGTGATTACTCCTGTCTTATCTGCGCATACTTTAAGTATATTTTTAGGCTGTTTAAACAATTTGTAATCTTCAACTGCTTCGGGATTTCCTCCCTGCGACGAAATCATCTCTTTGAATTTTGAAAAAGCTCTGCCCGAAGTTATTGCGTCCTTTGCAAGAGCTTCACATTCTTCGGGTGTTCCCTTTTCGGCAAGAGAGAGCATATTTGCCGCAAGCTTTATGCAAAGGTCGTAAAACTCGCCCTTTTCGTTGCCCTTTAAAACCTCTGCCGCTTCTATTACTTCGAGGGAATTTCCCACTGCTCTGCCCAAGGGCTTTGTCATATCGGTAATCATCGCCGAGCATTTTCTGCCTGCGCTTTTTCCGATTTCAACCATAGCGTCCGCAAGAGCCCTTGCGGATTTTTCGTCTTTCATAAAAGCTCCGCTGCCGCATTTTACATCAAGCAATATACAGCTGTTGCCCGTTGCAAGCTTTTTGCTCATAATACTTGAAGCTATAAGAGGAATACTGTCAACAGTTGCGGTGACATCTCGGAGTGCGTAGATTTTCTTGTCGGCAGGAGTAAGGTGCCCCGTTTGTCCGACAACGGCGCAACCCACGGACTTTACAACATCCGTAAATTCCTCAAAAGAAAGGCTTGTGTTAAATCCAGGGATACTTTCAAGCTTGTCGATAGTTCCGCCCGTATGTCCTAAGCCTCTGCCCGACATTTTAGGTGCTTTCACTCCGCAAGAAGCTACAATGGGAACGATAACAAGAGTTGTCTTATCCCCCACTCCGCCCGTTGAGTGTTTATCAACGGTAACCTTGTCGATGCAGGAAAGGTCGAGCACATCGCCCGAATGTTCCATAGCCATTGTCAAATCAAAGGTTTCTCTTGCGCTCATCGAGTTGAAGTAGACAGCCATAAGAAAAGCCGTCATCTGAGCGTCAGATATATCGCCTGCGGTAAAGCCGTTGACCAGCCAGTATATCTCTTCCTTTGAAAGTTCTTTATTAGTTTTCTTTTTGCAAATCAAATCGTACATCTGCATAAAATCACCGCCTTATCTTACGGTCGCTCCGCTGTAATAGTGTTCAAGGATTTCAACATAATCGTATCCGCCCTTTGTAGCATAAAGGTTTGCGCCGACCTGCGAAAGTCCGACACCGTGACCGTAGCCGTATGTAGTGAAGATAAATTCTCCGTCTTTATAATCAACTTCAAAGTTTGAAGAATATATTTTGAAATTCAGCACCTTTTCTCTCATTTGTCTTCCGCTTACTGTTTTTTTGCCGTCGATTACGACATTCTTAACATATCCGCTGTCGTATCTGCTGTCTATTTCTATCCAGTTTTCAGGGTCCGACGAAAGAGAAAGTCCCGTGTAGCTTTCAAGATACGAGCGCATCTGACTTTCGGTAAACACTTTCTTTCTTCCATAGTTTGAGGTGTCAAAGCTATCGTATTCATTTTCTACCGAAACAAGATAGGGAACATATCCGCCCCACACTTCGCTTGCCGAAGCCGACGCTCCTCCCTGAGAAGCGGAATAAACAGCCTCACATAGTGAGCCGTTATAGTAAACTCCCTCGCCTATTACCTCGGCAACAGCATTTTTAACCTTTGTCGAAACGCTGTCTCTCATAAGAAGTTCAGGGGAAATTCCGTGGTCATTCTTATATTTTATGAACGAATATGTAGCAACCGCCTGAGCCTTCAAGGCTTCTTCGTGGAACGACGAGCCCATTTCTCTTTCAACTACTCTGCAGACAACATTGTATGCGCTGTCGGTGTATGTCCTTCCGTTGAGCGTATAGCTGAGCGTGCCTGCGTCAGACGGCGCGTGAGTTTCATCGGGCGTGGTTGTCGTTACGGGTGTGGTCGTTGTAACGGGAGTGGTCGTTGTGACGGGAGTGGTAGTCGTAACGGGTGTTGTCGTTGTAACGGGAGTTGTTGTTGTAACGGGTGTTGTCGTCGTCACGGGTGTTGTCGTCGTCACGGGTGTTGTTGTTGTGACGGGTGTTGTTGTTGTGACGGGTGTTGTCGTCGTCACGGGTGTTGTCGTCGTCACGGGAGTAGTCGTTGTAACGGGAGTAGTCGTTGTGACCTTTGGCGTTGTGGTTGTAACTGCCGCGGTCTGAACTGCCGCCTGCGACATAATTACATTCGGCTTTGTTCCTGCCTGCGCTTCGGGAATGGCAGAAACGGGATTTTTTTCCGTAGCGGCTGTTACATCGGTCCTTGCCGTTGTTGACTTTGTTATTTCGCTCTGAGGGATAAACAAATCGGTTTCATCGAAGAAAGATGTCCCCTCAACCGCAGAAACTGCATTTGCGGCAATATATTCCGATATATCGGGCGAAGTTTCGCCGACTGTTGTATAAACGGCAGTATAGACAAGTCCTATGAGCGCCGCAGCGGTAAATCCCGCAAGAGAACCTTTCTTCATTTATTTCACTCTCCGTCGGTAACAATTTGCTTATTCTCTGTAGCTTCCGCCCTGATATTTATAGATGATTTCGGGATAGAGCGGATTGTCGTTCTTGACTGCCGCCGAAGTGTTCACTTCGGTGCTTTCGCCCTCTCTTACCTCTCTGCCGATTATTACAAATCTTGAGTTTGCAAATTCGGTACTGCAGGTTGAAAGGGTGATAAATCTGTCGCCGTATTCGATATCGACATCGGTTATTACAAGCGAACGCTTCTTTATCTGGTCGACAAATTCGTTGAACCTTGCTTCATCGGTAAGGTCGATATAGTTATGATAGTCAAAAAGCGGTCTTGTGTCGTGTTCGGGCTTTGTGTTTATAATGAACATCGAGCATATCTTGTATGTTCTTTTTTCATAAGCGGTATCAAAATAGATAAGGGGCTGTTGCTTATAGTATCCGAGAGGGTTCCACTTATAGAAGTCGAGCTGACCGAACCTTGTGCCGTCCTTTTGGTTGTGTCCGTAAAGAACGATATTGTCCGAACGCTTTCTTGTATTTAAAAGGCATCTGAAATCGGCATATATCGAACCTGCAACATTCTTCTGCTGTTTAGGGTCCCTATTGAGATAATAATCGTTGTCCGTATACTGAACAACGGGCTCGTCCACAACTGACGGAATATTTATCCAGCCTGCATAATGCTCATATTCTTGTAGCCTTTCTTCCGCCTCGGGCAGAAGCACAAGGGGAGGCTCGGGCGGTTCGGTTGTGACGATAGTGGTTTCAACAGAGGTTTCGACCTTGGGGGTGTAGACCTCGGTTACTTCTTCGGTTTCAGCCTTACATCCCGAAAGGGCAAGAGCCGATGAAGCCAGTATAACAGCCGACATTATGAGGGCGATGTTTTTCTTTGTGTTCATAAAGTTCCTCCGTAAAAATTATTTCTTGTATATTTCTGTCCAGTTGTGTTCATAAACGGGATTTTTTTCAAAGTATGCTCCCGTTGTATCGACAAAGGCGCCCTCGCCCTCTCTTACCTTTCTTGCCACAATAACGAGCCTTGCGTCGTTAGCCTCGTTTGAGCAGGTCGAGAGAGTGAGAAATTCGTCGCCGTATTTATAATTCACATCTGTCACAAGCTTGTTGCGTTTTTCAATGTTGTCGATAAATTCTATATACCTGCTCTTGTCAAAATCAATATAGTTCTGATAGTCAAAGAGCGGAATATCGTCGTAAGCGTCGGTTGTCATTGTGACGAATATTGCAAAAATCTTGTATTCCGACTTTTCATAGTTGGTGCTGAAAGTAACGGTCGGGTTCTGCTTATAAAATTCAAGCGCCCTGTCACTCCAGGCGGAGCTTCCGTTGTTTTTATAGTTGTCAAGGTCGCCGAACATTGTATTGTCCTTTTCGTTGTGGGCATAAAGGACGATATTATCCGAATTTCTTGTATCATCGGCGGTAGTGCGGTAGTCCATCATTACAGCGCCTTTTCTGTTCTCGGAGCCGTCGAAGCTGTGGGTAAGATAGTAGGTGTTCTGCTCCTCTTTATTTCCTCTTCTTACAACGGGGTAGTTTATTTTTGTGTTTGAAATGGTTATCCAGCCGACAGTATCGGGGTTTTGATTTAAAAGCTCCTCGGCTAACGGCAGAATTGTTTTTTTGGGCAAAGTATCTGTAACGGATGTCTGCGCGGACGAGGTAGCGTTCTGCTCCGCGAGAGAGCTTTCTATTGCCGAGAGTCTTTCATACTCAAGCTTCGAGCGTAACCCCTCCACAAAGTAAAATGTCAGGAAGATGAGCGTTCCCGCAAGAACAACGGAGCTTATCATAAAAGAAGTGCTGAATTTCTTTTTTTTCTTCTTTTTGTTTGTATCCGAAGGTCTGCGGTTGGCATTTGCCTCATCAATCATTCCCAAAACATTTCACCTCTTATCTTCCGTAAATTTTATCCCAGTCGGGCTCCTTTGCCGATGTGTTCTTGTATGCTCCGAGGACATCTACGGCGGTATCTTCTCCATCTCTCACCTTTCTTGCAACTATTACAAATCTTGAATTCATAAACTCGTTTGAGCAGGTGGAAAGAGTGAGAAATCTGTCGCCGTAATGGTAATCGACGGTGGTTATTATCTGTGAACGGAGCATAACATTGCTGATAAAGTCGTTGTATCTCTGTTCGTCAAAGTCGATATAGTTCTGATAGTCAAACACTACTCCGTCCTTTGCCTGTTCGGGCAGAGTGTTTGTGACAAAGCAGGCGATGATTTTATATTCAGCCGTTTCATAGTTTGTGTTGAACTGAACGATAGGGTGTTCGCGGTAAAAATCAATGTCGTTCTTGTATCTGTCAAGGTCGCCGAACATCGAGTTGTCCTTTTCGTTGTGTCCGTAAAGCACAAGATTGTCCGATTGCTTTTTATAGCCTATCGTCGAGCGGTAATCGACAAATATCGTTCCCGCTTTTGCTTCATCGCCGTTGAAGTTATGTGTTAAATAGTAGTTTGAGGTCGGTGTGTCGTCCTTGCGGAGCACAACGGGGTTGTCAACATTTGTGCCCTCAATCTTTACCCAGCCGACAGTATCGGGGTTTATTTCAAGCAAGGCCTCTGCATTGGGAAGAATATGCCCCTCCGCGACAGCCTCGGCGACTGTTCCGTAAAGGCTTTGTAACGAGGAATTAAGCTTGCTGTTGACAAACATCGCCTTGAAATAGTCCCAGAGTATTATGACAGAGCAGATTACAACCGCGCAACAGATCTGCGTGAAAATCTTGCTCATTATTTCTTTTTTCGAGTCGCCGTACTGAATAATCAGCCAATGGCGTTTTCGCTTTTTGTTCTGGGCTTTCTGCGCTTTTTTTATCGAGCGCTTAGCCTCTCTTGAAAGTGCCAAAATCTATCCCTTCAATCCTTGAAGATATTCCCCTATGTGCAGAAATACAGCCGTGGCGGTGAGCCGTCTTATCGTATCTCTGCTTTTTTCTCCTAAATTATATAGTTTTAAGGTGCAGGTTTCCTCTTTTTCTCCCAGACAGAACCCTACGCAGACTGTTCCAACGGGCTTGCCCTCTTCGGCTCCCGTCGGTCCTGCAATTCCCGTGACGGACGCTGAAATTGAAGAACCCGAAAAGCTTTTTATCCCTCTTGCCATATAAAGAGCGGTTTCTTCGCTGACAACGCCGTACTGCGATAATATTTCGTCTGGCACACCGAGAGCCTTTTTCTTTATCCTCTCGGAATATGTGCAAAAGCCTGCCTCAAATACCGCCGACGCTCCCGATACGGATGTGATAAGCTCAGACAAAAGACCGCCCGTACAACTTTCAGCAAAGGATACGGTCATATCATTCTTTGAAAGAAGCTTTACTGCATTTTCAACATAAGAATAAATATCGGGCAAAGCCTTTTCGACAAGAGTTTCATCAATGAAAATCTGCATAGAACGCTCCTTAAAACTCAGCCTTGAAAAGCTTGACTTCGGTTTCTGCAACAGCCTTTTCTATAAGCGGTTCAAAGTCGAACATACTCTCTGCCTTTTCAACTTCGCTGAGAACGGGCGAGGTCTTTGGGTGCTTCGGCGTGAATACCGTACAGCAGTCCTCATAAGGCTCTATCGAGATGTCAAAGGTATCTATCTTTCTTGCTATTTCAACTATTTCAGCCTTGTCCATTCCGATAACGGGGCGGAACACGGGCATATTTGCAACAGCGTCGGTGCAGACGATAGCTCCCATAGTCTGACTTGCTACCTGCCCTACGCTTTCACCCAAGATAAGTGCCGAAAGGTTTTCTCTCACCGCGATTTTCTGCGCTATCTTCATCATAATTCTTCTCATTATGACGGTGAAAAGTTCCTCGGGGCAGTTGTCCTTGATTTTCTCCTGAATTTCTGTAAAGGGGACGCAGAAAAAGCGTATGTCCCCACAATATGCCGATATTTTTGAGCAGAGTCTTTCAACCTTTATTCTCGCTCTGTCCGAGGTATAAGGGGGGCTGACATAGTGAATGGCGTTTATGTGTATTCCCCTTTTCGCCATCATATAGCCTGCAACGGGAGAGTCAATTCCGCCCGAAAGAAGAAGCAACGCTTCGCCCGAACTTCCCACTGGCATTCCGCCTGCGCCCTGAATTACTCCTGCGTGGATATATGCGTTTGTTTCTCTTATCTCAACCGTTACGACAACATCGGGGTTCCTGACATTGACTGTGAGGTGAGGAAATCTTTCTAAAATATCGTGACCGAGCTCTGTGCAAATCTGCGGTGAGTTCATCGGGAATTTTTTATCCGAGCGCTTCGCCTCGACCTTGAAGGTCTTTGCATAAGAAAGGGTATCACAGAGATAGTCAAGTCCCCTTGTTTTAATGTCGTCATAGCTTTTTTCAAGCACTCCGCAACGGCAGAGAACAGCAAAGCCGAAGGTCTTTTTTACTCTGTTTATTACCTCGTCCATATCGCAGTTTTCATTTTCGGGTTCTATGAAAATTATCGACTGCGCTCTCGTTATCTTGAAATATCCGAGGTCTCCAAGGCGCCTTTTTACATTCTTCACAAGAAGAGCCTCAAACTGACTTTTGTTAAGTCCTTTAAGTGCGATTTCGCCGTATTTTGCAAGTATTATTTCTTTCATATTTTCTGTTCCTTTATCTTGAAATTGACTGTCTGCCGTCTATCAGTCCGTTTATCAGCATATCTATGTCCTGCCAGGTAGTAAACCTTGAAAAGCTTATTCTCAAAGCGCTGTCAACACATTCGTCCGTTATTCTGAATTCGCCCAGAACCGAGCTTTTTGCCCCCTTTGAGCAGGCGCTTCCGCTTGAAACGAATATCCCCTTGCTTTCAAGAAAATGAAGCATTATTTCGGAGCGTATTCCCACGGCGGAAAAATTGAGTATAAAGGGCGAACATAAATCCTCTGCCGAATTTATTGAAATATCGGGCAAGCGTGAAAGCTCTTTTCTAAGATATGCGTTCATCTCTTTTGCATTGTTTATTGCGTTACTGAGCGTGGGATAAAATTCCTTTGCCGACGCTCCGAATGCTGAAATCAAGGGAACGCTTTCTGTTCCCGAGCGAAGACCTTTTTCCTGTCCTCCGCCGAACATTACGGGCAGAAGTCTGACTTCCTTTTTCTTGACGATAGCGCCGACGCCCTTGGGAGCGTGGATTTTATGTCCGCTTATTGAAATCATATCGGCGGAAAGGTCCGCAAATTTTATCGGAGTTTTCAAAAAAGCCTGGGCGCAGTCGGAATGTGTGATACATTCGGGATAAAGTCTTTTTATCGCCGTAAAGGCTTTTTTTATAGGCAGGATATACCCCGTTTCGTTGTTTATCAGCATACAGGTGACAAGGCAGGTGTTATCGTCAACCGCCGAGATTATATCGTCGGGCAGAATTTCTCCGTTATGGTTGGGAGATACCCTCACTACCTCAAAGCCGTTTTCTTCAAGGTAGTCAAGCGTTCTTGCAACGGAGGGGTGCTCAACGGTTGTGCTGACGATTTTTTTCTTGCGCTTGCCGTATGTCTTGGCTGAGCCGATTATCGCAAGGTTGTTGCTCTCTGTCGCTCCAGATGTGAATGTGACGCATTCAGGCTGAGCGGAAAGCGCCGTCGCTATTGCTTTTCTCGCGTCCGTTACAGCCTCTTCGGCTTTCAGTCCTATGCGGTGCAGAGAGGACGGGTTGCCGTAATTTTCAACAAGAGCGTCCACAACGGCGGAAACAGCCGATTCGCACGGTTTTGTGGTCGCTGCGTTGTCAAGATAAGCCTGCATAAAAATCCTCCCTTAAAAGTGCATATATATTATCATTATACTATATGTATAGAGAAAAATCTACTGTTTTTACAAAAAAACTTATTTTAAACGGCAGGGAAAATTTTCTCTTGCTTTTTCATAAGCGGTATGATATAATATATAGGCAATACTTTTGCAGGTGTGGCGAAATTGGCAGACGCGCTAGTTTCAGGTACTAGTGGTAGAAATACCTTGTGGGTTCAAGTCCCGTCACCTGCACCAGAGGTACTCTGTTAAGAGTACCTCTTTTTTAATTGGGACTTGAATGGCACGGGAGTGAATGACAGCCCAGTGGGCTGTCAGAGCCGTGCCTGACCGAGCCCGCAGGCGAGAACAAGTCCCGTCACCTGCACCAGAGGTACTCTGTTAAGAGTACCTCTTTTTTAATCGGGACTTGAATGGCACGGGAGTGAATGACAGCCCAGTGGGCTGTCAGAGCCGTGCCTGACCGAGCCCGCAGGCGAGAACAAGTCCCGTCACCTGCACCAAGAGGTACTCTGTCAAGAGTACCTCTTTTTGTTTTGTATAGTTACCGAGCGGTAAAGTATAGGCTTGAATTGAACTCGATACGATATAGCCTGTGCGGCTACGCACTCCCGTCACCTGCACCAAGAGCGCTCCGTGAGGGGTGCTCTTTTTTTACCGCAAAATATCATTTACTAACACGGAAATTTTCGGCAATAATTATATATGATTGACTTAACGCCGTAAAAATGTTAGAATAGTTATTACTATGCTTTCGGGGGTTATTATGGAAAATAAAAAAGAGAGCTTCGGCTCAAAACTCGGATTTATTCTTGCGGCGGCGGGCTCTGCTGTCGGGCTCGGAAATATATGGCGCTTTCCTTATCTTGCCGCAAAATACGGCGGAGGAATTTTTCTTCTTGTCTATGCAATTCTTGCCGTGACATTCGGTTTTTCTCTTATGATAACTGAAATTGCCATAGGCAGAAGAACGGGCAAAAGCGTTATCGGAGCGTATTCCGATATATGCAAAAAATTCAAGCCGTTATGCTTTGTTGCGGCGGCTGTCCCCGTTATGATTTTTTCATATTACTGCGTAATAGGCGGCTGGGTGCTGAAATATTTCACCGTGTACATTGAAAATATCGGTGCGGAAGCGGCAAACGACAACTTTTTTTCAGACTTTATCGCGTCGCCCTTTCAACCGACGATTTTTCTCATAATTTTTCTTTTGCTGACGGCTGTCGTCGTTATGCTCGGAGTTGAAAAGGGTATCGAAAAAGTAAGTAAGCTCCTTATGCCTGTGCTTGTTGTGATAACTGTCGGAATTTCAATTTACTGCATAACTATTGACGGAGCTATGGCAGGGGTGAAATATTACCTTATGCCCGAATTTGGGAATTTTTCGATAAAGACTATTGTCGCCGCAATGGGACAGCTTTTTTACTCGATGTCAATAGCTATGGGGATAATGGTGACATTCGGCTCGTATATGAGAAAAGAGGACAATATTGAAGAAGCGGTAAGATATGTTGAAATTTTTGATACAGCTATCGCTTTTCTTTCGGGACTGATGATAATTCCTGCGGTTTTTGCCTTTTCGGGCGGGGACGCTTCGGCTCTCGGACAAGGCCCTGGGCTTATGTTTGTTACGCTCCCCAAAGTTTTTCTCTCAATGAAAGCAGGAAGAATTTTAGGACTTGTCTTTTTCGTTCTTGTAGCGCTTGCGGCTCTCACCTCGGCTATTTCTTTAATGGAGACGATAGTTTCCGTCATAATGGAAAAATGGAAGATGAAAAGAACAAAAGCCTGCGTTATCACAACTCTCTTTTCGTTCGCGCTGGGAATGTTGTCCGTTCTCGGATACAGCACCTTCTCGGAAGTAAGAATTTTCGGCAAGCAGTTTCTTGATTTTCTTGACTTTTTCAGCAACAACCTTGTTATGCCGCTTGTCGCTCTCTTTACCTGCATACTCATCGGATATATCGCAAAGCCGTCTTATGTTGAAAGCGAAGTTATGCTCAGCTCTCAGTTCAAATCAAGAAAGCTTTATGCCGTTATGATTAAATATGTCTGCCCCGTTTGTATGCTGATAATTCTTGTTTCCTCTGCAATAGGCTATGTGTGATTTTTGTTGACATCGAAACAGTCAAAGGAATAGGAAACGCTCTTCTCGGAGGAGAAGGACTCTTCAACACAAAGGTTACGGGCCCCGGCAAGATATGGTTGCAGACAATGCCTGCCGTTGCTCTTGTGGGAGCTATTCAGCCTTATATCGTAATAGGCAACTAACATACAGCTTGTCCCATATTTCTTTATATTCTGACATTTTTGTAAGGGTTTCTATATTTTTCTTAGGACAAAATACTGTAATTGTTTAATATGCTAATAGAAATAAAATGCAAATTATGTTAAGATTATATTACAATATTATGTATGGAGGGTATTTATCATGGAAAAGAAAACTAATCCTATGTCCGTCATTGCTCTTATCCTTGCAATCATCGGATTTTTCAGCTGTGGCGGTACATCATTGATCGCTCTTATTCTCGCTATCATTGCTAAGAAGAATGACGCTGAAGACAAGCTTGCTAAGGCAGCTTTCATCATCTCAATCATTACTCTTATCCTCGGCATTGTTATCACAGTTGCATGTGTAGCTTGCGGCGCTTGCGCAGCAGTAGCAGGTGGAACAACAACATACCTCGCACTTCTTGCTTAATGATTTAAAAAGCAAAAAAGAAGACA
>CALZLD010000046.1 GCA_945788225.1 uncultured Clostridia bacterium | reverse complement strand
GAAAGAAGTGAGATAAAATGATAAAAAAGCGTTTTGCGACAATCTTTCTTACGGCGATATACGCTTTGTCGCTTTCAGCCTGCAAGGTCGCTCCGACAGGCAACCCTGCCGTAACGGAAGAAACAACAACGGCTGATACTACCGTTACCGAACCTGCTCCCGAAAAGGCAGAAATGTCGGTTGAGCTTTCGGATAATCACATAAGCTATACAAAAAACGGCAAAGAGGTAATGACAAAGGACTTCGGTCACATTCGTCTTTCAAAGGAATGTAAGGAGATTTACCCCGGACTTGAAAAGGCTCTTGAAGAGCTTAACATCAGAATGGACAAAAGCGTTGAAACTATCGACAAATCCCTTTTTGAAGACGATTTTCTTGACGGTATGGACTCCCGCTTACCATACACCGACACAAGCGAAATTTCAGTAACACGCACAGACGATAAGGCGCTGAGCTTTGTTTATACAAATAATATCTATCTGGGCGGAGCCCACGGCTGTATGCTTTTTGATGCAGTAAACCTTGATATGAACGGCGAAAAAATTGATGTAAAAAATATTGTCAGGGACGAGGACGGTCTTAAATCGGCAATAAAGGACTATTTTAAAAACACCTATGACGAAGACAATATCGATGAAATTCTTTACGGCGTTGACGAATACACACAGCTCGACTCTATGGTATGGAGCATATCGGGCGATAAATTCATCGTATATTACGGTCATTATGTTTTAGGATACTACGCTCTCGGAATACATATTGCAGAAATTCCTATGAAGGATTATGAAGATGTTTTCAACACCGAATGGGTGTCTGAAAATACAAAGGTAAATGTAACCGAAAACGGCACTGTAAGAGATGAAACGATTGATATCGACTCCATAGACCTTTCGGGAGCAATCGCCGAAACCGATATGCAGAGCGTTGAAGAAGTGATGCAAGGTTCTGATTATGTCTTTGCAGTATGCTATGTAGGATATACCACAAACGATATAGACTCTGCATTTTTGAGCTTGCAGAGCAGATATCCACTTATTTCGCTGATACCGACAGAGCGTTGGGTAGAAACCGAGGGCGGAGAAGTTTACTGCATTATCCCCAAGGATAAAAATGCTACCGTCACGGTTAACGAGCTTGTCTTTGACGAAACAAGCGAAACCTTCTACCGTGTTGAAAAGGTCCTTTATAACGGAGAAAAGGGCGAGCCTATACTCATAAGGGGCAATGTCAGCGATATTTTCTCAAACATTCAGGTAGTAGTGACAGACTCTGACAATTCGGTAACTTATTCTCCTTCTCTTAGCCTTGAAAACGGCGAACTGCTTATTACCGACGAGCAGAAAAAGTATATCTATAACTTTACCACCGCTTATTAAAAGGAGCGTAATATGAAATTATCGAAAGAGCAGACACTATGCGGAGTATCATACACTTTTTCAAGCGGAATGGTTTACGGCACAAGTATTTCAATCCGTATCACCGATGAAAAAATGTCCGCAACATACTTTCCGTGGGAAAATATCGACAATTATGACGGGGACGAAAGAGAACCCGTAACGATAGATAACGCTCCCATTGAAAAAGAAAAATGGGAACAGGTTGAAAAGGCACTCCTCTGTATTCTTCCCGAAATAGAAATAAAGAAAAAGAAAATCTTTTCTCCTTATTCAAATATGTTCGCTCTTGACGCCGACAGCGTATATTTTTCCGTTATTCTGAGAGATAAAAACGGCGATGAAAATGAGATTGCGTGCTATGTTCCCCGCGGTGAAAATTTCACGGTTCTGCTTGACATTATGAAAGAAACCGTCCACCCTACAGGCAGAACGATAAAGCGGTTTGATTGATTTTTTACGGAGGTTTTTTAAAAAATGCAGAACAAACTGTTTTCAATAATCATCCCTGCACACAACGAAGAAAGATACCTTGCAAAATGCCTTTGCGCAATAAAAAACGCAATGGTAAAACTGCCCGAAAAATCGGTTGAAATAATAGTCGTTTCCGACCGCTCAAACGACCGCACGGAAAACATAGCAAGCGACTTTGAATGTCTTATTGTCAGAAACAACGACAACGATATGAACTTTTCTTCCCTTGTCAATATGGGTGTGCTTGTTGCGTCGGGAAGAATAGTTCTCATATTAGAGCCCGACTGCGTAATTTCCGATTACACTCTCATTGAGATTTACCAGATGCTCCGCACAAGAAAATACATAGGCGGTGCAATATTTGAAAAACCCGAGCGCCTCTACGTCGGAATTGTCGCCTCGTCCGTATACGAAACGGCAATGTCCGTCCCCGATATTGTAAAGAGCAAAACTCCTATATTCTGCAATTCGTTCTGGTGTTTAAGAAAGGACTTCAACGCAATAGGCGGATTTAACGAAAATCTTTCTGAAACGCACTTTGCCGACTTTGCAAAAAGGCTTAAAACTTACGGCTTAACGCAGAACAAAAAATACACCATACTTCAATGCTCAACGGTAAAGCGTTCGTCAAGAAGATTTGACGCTCTCGGGGACTGGTACCCCATAAAGCAGAATAAATATGTCAAAAAAATAATCAAAGAGTAAAACAAAAACGCTCATTCAAAGCCTCTCTCTGAATGAGCGTTTTTTCTGTTCATTATCTGAGTATCGCTCCCGACGCACCGCCCGAAACAAGCGACGCATAGCGTTTTAAATATCCTTTGAGTTCCTTTGTCTTAGGGACAAAATTTCTCATTCGCTCGTCAAGAACAGCCTGTTCAACTTTAAGTTCAATCTTGTTTTCGGGGATATTTATGCTGATAATGTCGCCGTCTTCGACAACGCCTATCAGTCCGCCCGAAGCCGCCTCGGGTGTGATATGACCTATACACGCGCCTCTTGTCGCTCCGCTGAAACGACCGTCTGTGATAAGAGCCACACTGTTGCCAAGTCCCATTCCCATTATTGCGGAAGTGGGATTGAGCATCTCACGCATTCCGGGGCCTCCCTTTGGTCCTTCATAGCGGATAACAACAACATCGCCTGCAACGATTTTTCCTCCGTTTATTGCCTCTTGTGCGTCCTCTTCGCAGTCAAACACCTTTGCAGGTCCTTCGTGAACAAGCATTTCGGGCAGTACCGCCGAGCGCTTGACAACACTTCCCTCGGGAGCAAGATTTCCTCTTAAAACGGCAATTCCGCCCGTTTCGCTGTATGGGTTTTCAATGGGGCGGATAACCTCAGGATTGAGATTTACGCAGTCCTTGATATTTTCGCCCATGGTCTTTCCCGTAACGGTCATACATTCGGTGTTGAGAAGTCCCTTCTTTGAAAGCTCGTGCATAACGGCATAAACTCCGCCTGCTTCTTCAAGGTCTTCCATATATGTTCTTCCCGCAGGAGCAAGGTGACAGAGATTAGGCGTTTTTGCGCTTATCTCGTTTGCTATGTCAAGATTCAGCTCAACTCCACATTCGTGCGCAATAGCAGGAAGATGAAGCATACTGTTTGTCGAGCATCCCAGCGCCATATCTACTGTAAGAGCGTTCATAAGAGCGTCCCTTGTCATAATGTCACGGGGGCAGATATTCTTTCTCACCATCTCCATAACAGCCATACCTGCGTGCTTTGCAAGCTCAATTCTCGCCGAATAAACAGCAGGAACAGTTCCGTTGCCTTTAAGTCCCATTCCGAGTGCTTCGGTAAGACAGTTCATTGAGTTTGCAGTATACATTCCCGAACACGAGCCACAGGTGGGGCAGGTCTTTTTCTCATATTCGTCAAGCCTTTCGTCCGAAAGCTTGCCTGCCGAATATGCTCCCACCGCCTCGAACATACTTGAAAGGCTTGTCTTTTTTCCGTCTACCTTTCCTGCAAGCATAGGTCCTCCGCTGACAAAAACAGTGGGGATATTCACCCTTGCCGCCGCCATTAAAAGTCCGGGGACATTCTTGTCGCAGTTAGGCACCATAACAAGTCCGTCAAAGCCGTGAGCAAGAGCCATAGCCTCTGTCGAATCTGCAATAAGGTCACGGGTGACAAGCGAATATTTCATTCCCGTGTGTCCCATAGCGATACCGTCGCAAACGGCGATTGCAGGGAACACAATAGGCGTTCCCCCTGCCATAGCAACGCCGAGCTTTACCGCGTCAACTATTTTATCAATGTTCATATGTCCTGGGACAATTTCGTTATACGAGCTTACAATTCCGATAAGCGGTCTTTTCTGCTCCTCTTCCGTCAGCCCCAAAGCGTGAAAAAGACTGCGGTGGGGAGCGTTCTTAACTCCGTCAACTATATTTTCCTTCGGCATAAATACCTCCAACTTAGTTATTGATAAGCTTGTCCTCGTCGCTCCAGCTGTAAAGCTTGCGGATTTCCTCTCCGACAATTTCCGAGGGGTGTTCGCTTGCAAGCTTTCTCATAGCGTTGAAGTGCACCTGTCCGCCTGCCGATGACATATCGAGCAAGAAGTCCTTTGCGAATGAACCGTCCTGAATATTTTTGAGTATCTGCTTCATAGCCTTCTTTGTGTCCTCTGTGATTATCTTGGGACCTGTGATATAGTCGCCGTATTCGGCAGTGTTCGAGATAGAATATCTCATACCCGAAAATCCGCTCTGATAGATAAGGTCAACGATGAGCTTCATTTCGTGGATACATTCAAAGTAAGCGTTTCTGGGGTCATAACCTGCTTCAACAAGAGTTTCAAAGCCTGCCTGCATAAGAGCGCATACTCCTCCGCAAAGAACAGCCTGCTCGCCGAAAAGGTCAGTTTCCGTCTCTGTACGGAAGTTTGTTTCAAGCACGCCTGCTCTTGCTCCGCCGATACCGAGAGCGTATGCAAGACCTATATCCCAGGCGTCGCCCGTTGCGTCCTGCTCAACGGCGATAAGACAAGGAACGCCCTTTCCTGCCTGATATTCGCTTCTTACCGTGTGTCCCGGTCCCTTGGGAGCAATCATAATAACATTTACATTCTTGGGGGGCTTGATACAGCCGTAGTGAATGTTGAAGCCGTGTGCAAAAGCAAGTGTCTTGCCCTCTGTAAGATTAGGCTCAATGCTTTCTTTATAAAGAGCCGCCTGCTTTTCGTCGTTTATAAGTATCATAATAATGTCCGCAGCCTTTGCAGCCTCAGCAGCGGTCATAACTTCAAGTCCCTGAGCCTCAGCCTTCGCCCAGCTCTTCGAGCCTTCATAAAGTCCTACAATAACATTCACTCCGCTGTCTTTAAGGTTAAGTGCGTGTGCGTGTCCCTGTGAGCCGTAACCGATGATAGCTACGGTCTTTCCCGAAAGCTTTTTAAGGTCGCAGTCCTGTTCATAAAAAATTCTTGCCATAATAAATTACCTCTTTCTGTATTATAAATTTATAACCTGTCTTATTGTTGTGCTGCCCTTTTCAAGCGATACGCTTCCCGTGCGGCATATTTCAAGTATGGTGTAGTCGCGCATAAGGTCTAAAAAGTCGTCGATTTTTCTTGTGCTGTCTGTCAGTCGGAACATCATATAGTCCTTTGAATAATCGACAGTAACCGCGCCGAAAGCCTCTGCGGCGTTTCTTATGTCGCCTCTTGTGTCCGCTTCATTCTTCATCTTTATGAGCAAAAGCTCACAGCTTACCGAATTGTCCTCGTTGAACTCCTTTATCGAGCATACATCGGGGAGCTTATAAAGCTGATTGACAAGCTGCTGCTTTGCCGTTTCCTCTCCGCTGAATACAACGGTAATTCGTGAAAGCTCGCTTGTTTCGGTTTCACTAACCGTCAGGGCGCTGATATTGAACTGCCTGCGTCGGAACATACTCGTTACACGGTTAAGCACACCGAACTGGTTGCGGACAAGTACCGCTACTGTATATCTGTTCATATCATTCACCCACCTTTACAATAATATCGTCCATACTTCCTCCCGGGGGGAGCATAGGCAGAACAAATTCGTCCTTGTCAATCCTGCAATCAATAACATAAGGTCCGTTATAACCGAATGCGTTTTCAAAAGCCTTGTCAAGTCCTTCGGGAGTTGAAACAAGCTCGCCGTCTGCGCCGAAGGCTTTTGCAAGAGCGACAAAGTCCGTCTTTCTGTCAAGAACGGTGTTGGAGTAATGCTTGTCAAAGAATAAGGTCTGCCACTGACGCACCATTCCTAAAACTCCGTTATTCATAATGAGTATAACAACGGGGACATTATACGAAGCCGCCGTCGCAAGCTCGTTAAGGCACATTCCAAAGCTTCCGTCACCCGTGACAAGAACGCTTCTTTCTCCCGTACCGTATGCCGCTCCGATAGCCGCGCCGAGACCGAAGCCCATTGTGCCAAGTCCTCCGCTTGAAACAAATCTGCGTGGAGTTTTAAACACAAGGTTCTGCGCCGACCACATCTGGTGCTGTCCTACATCGGTACAAACGGCGGTGTTTTCTCCGAGATACTTATTCAGCGTTGTGATAACTCTTCTCGGCGTCATACCCTCTCTGTTGTCGAGGTTGTTCTTTTCTTCTTCGCAAAACTTGTCGACCTCCGCTTTCCAGTCGGGCTTTTTGCCTTCTTTTATCATCGGCAGAAGCTGTTGGAGAGTGAGCTTGACATCTCCCCTTAATCCGCAGACAGCGTTCACCGTCTTGCAAAGCTCCGAGCCGTCAACATCAATGTGAACGATTTTCGCTCCCACAGCAAACTTCGCGCGGTTGCCCGTTACTCTGTCGTTAAAGCGAACGCCCAGCGAAATGATAAGGTCGGCGTGGTGCATCGACATCGACGACGCATAATGTCCGTGCATACCCTGCATACCGAGAAAGCGCGGATGCTCCGTCGGGATAGCGGAAAGCCCCATAAGAGAACAGCCGATAGGCGCGTCAATCTTTTCAGCAAGAGCGAGCATTTCTTCCATAGCGTCCGATGTAATAAGTCCTCCACCGAAGTATATAAAAGGTCTGCGCGCCTCGTTTATTATCCTTGCCGCCTCTTTTATACGAATATCCTTTGCCGCAAAAGGCTGTTCCTTCTTGGCAGGCTCAGCGGGAGTATATTCGCACTTTGCAATCTGAACATCCTTTGGAATATCAATAAGAACAGGTCCCGGTCTGCCCGATTTTGCAAGTGTAAAAGCCTCTCTTATGGTGTCCGCAAGGTCTTCTACATTTCCCACAAAATAATTGTGCTTTGTAATAGGCAAGGTAACGCCCGTTATGTCTATTTCCTGAAAGCTGTCCGTTCCTATCTGCGTTGTGGACACATTTCCGCATATTGCTACCATCGGGATAGAGTCAAGATACGCCGTAGCTATTCCCGTTACAAGATTTGTAGCTCCGGGGCCCGAAGTCGAAATTACAACTCCTACCTTGCCCGTCGTTCTTGCATATCCGTCCGCCGCGTGAGCAGCACCCTGCTCGTGTGCGGTGAGAATATGATTTATCTTATCCTGATGAGTATAAAGGCTGTCATATACATTCAGTATCTGCCCTCCGGGGTACCCGAAAACAGTATCGCAGCCCTGCTCAATCAAGGTCTTGACAACAATGTCTGCTCCTGAAATTATCATATTTTCATTCCTTTCTAAAATTACCTTTCCGCTATAACTTCCACTTCAACAAGTGCTCCCTTTGGCAGTTCTTTTACAGCCACACAAGAGCGCGCAGGCTTTTCTGTGAAATACTGTGCATAGACTTCGTTGAATGCCCCGAAGTCCGACATATCGCTCAGAAAGCATACCGTCTTGACGGCTTTTTTCGTTGACGAGCCTGCCTTTGTAAGAACTGCTTCAAGGTTCTTGCAGACTCGGTGAGCCTGTTCCGTTATGTCCTTACCCTCAATAACTCCCGTTTCGGGGTTCAGTGGGATTTGTCCCGATGTGAACACAAAATTGCCCACGCACACCGCCTGCGAATAAGGTCCTATCGCCGCAGGAGCTTTTTTGGTCTCAACTTTTTCGCTCATTTTTTAATCCCCTTTCAGTTTATACTATCTTAAATCCCTCGTCACGCAAGGTCTGCGTGATAAGGTTTACATGATTATAATCTCTCGTTTCCATTTCAATGCGAAGAAAACATCCCGTAACGCTTTCGGTATGTCCTTTTTCATAATGCACTCCCGTGACATTTCCGCCGCAGTCTGCAATAATGCGAGAAATATCTTTAAGCTGTCCCGGCTTGTCGATAAGTTCAATCAAAAGACTTGTGGACCTGCCCGAATTGCGAAGTCCTCTGTCGATTACTCTCGAAAGGCTCGTCACATCAATATTTCCGCCCGAAACAACGGCGACAACCCGCTTTCCCTTTGTGTCAAACTTGTTGAACATAACCGCCGCTACTGCCGCCGCGCCTGCTCCCTCAGCAATCATCTTCTGCTTTTCGATAAGAGCAAGAATAGCGCTCGATACCTCGTCGTCGCTGACAAGAGCGATTTCATCTACATAGTCTTTAACGATAGCGAAGGTGTTTTCTCCCGGCTGTTTTACGGCGATACCGTCCGCAATGGTCGAAACCGACGGCAGGCACTCTATCTCGCCTTTATGTATCGAATTATACATACTCGGCGCACCCGAAACCTGCACGCCATATACCTTAACTGACGGTCTTATCTGCTTTGCGGTATATGCAATGCCCGAGATAAGTCCGCCGCCGCCAACGGGGACAACGATAGCGTCGATGTTGTCAAGGTCCCCCAGTATTTCAAGAGCTATTGTTCCCTGTCCCGCGATTACATTTTCATCGTCAAAGGGGTGAACAAAGGTGTACCCCTCGCTCTCTTTCAGTTCAAGAGCCTTCTTATATGCGTCGTCATAGTACCCCTCGACAAGACAGACATCCGCTCCGAAACCCTTTGTCGCCTCGACCTTTGATATAGGTGCCGTGTCGGGCAGACAAATCAGCGATTTTATTCCGTTTTTTGTTGCCGCAAGAGCGACTCCCTGCGCGTGATTTCCCGCGGAGCAGGCAATAACGCCCTTTTTCTTTTCCTCTTCGGATAGAAGAGCGATTTTATAAGCCGAGCCTCTCACCTTAAACGAACCCGTAATCTGTAAGTTTTCGGGCTTTAAAAAAAGCTCGCAATCGGGAGCAATACCGTACGCCCTCACTAATTTTGTTTCGCGGATAATGCTTTTAAGCACCGTCTGCGCGTCGAATACCTTGTCAAGAGATAACAATTTCATTCCGCCTTTCTTTTTCGTTTTTTGGTTTTTGCGCTTTAAGGCAGAATAAATAAAAACACGCCTCAAAGCTTATTTTGCTTTGAGACGGGTGTAAATCAATATCACTCGCGGTACCACTCAAATTGCGGAAAAATTCCGCCACTCTTCGAAGTCAGACAACTTCTATGCATTAACGCAGCAATCACGGAAAACGCCTACTGGGTGTTAACCTTTGGGGCTTTCGGCTCAAAAGCGATGGGAAATTCCACTGTCATTTATCGGGTTCGCACCATCCCCGACTCTCTGAGAAACTCGTTGCGGATTCCGTCTTTATCGACGCCTTTATTTTCGAAGTCAATCAACCTCTATGCATTCACGCAGCATACACGGGTCGTCCTACACACTTTCGCTTCAGACTTCCGGCTCAGAAGGGAGAGGAAAAAACCTTTACATACCGATTTGCACCATCCATCGGCTCTCTCTATGCGTTAACGGCTTTACCATTCTTCGTCACAGCCTTTAAAAGCTATTCAATTTGTAATAGATTATATCACGGGAAAAACTTCTTGTCAATAGCTGTTTAAATTTTTTCTGTAAAATCAGTCCACATCGGGCAAAGCATATTTTTCGGAGTTTGTCTTGAACTTTCTCTGAAAATATTCGTCCGACTGTTTTATCATACTGAGGTATTCGTGATTTTCAAGGCTGTTTGATTTCAGCTGAATCATACAAACAGCAATGTTAGAGCAATGGTCGGCAACTCTTTCAAGGTTCGTTAAAAGGTCCGAGAAGATAAAGCCCAGCTCAAGCGTACATTCATTCTTTTGCAGACGGTAAACATGGCGGTTTTTAAGTTCAATTCTCATTCCGTCGATAACCTGTTCAAGAGGTTCGACCTTTTCTGCAAGGTGGATATTTCCCGTTTCAAACGCCTTTACTGTGAGTTCAAGAATATCTGTAACAGCGGTATAAAGAACATTCAGTTCCTCTGTCGCCTTGTCCGAAAAGACAATGTTCTTTTCTCTCAGTTCTCTTGCCGTTACAAGAAGATTGACAGCATGGTCCGATATTCTTTCAAAGTCGCCGATAGCGTGTAAGAGCATCGACACGGTGTTACTGTCCTCAATGGTCTTGCTTCGGCTTGAAAGCTTCACAAGATAGGTGCCCAGCTTGTCCTCATAGTTGTCGATAATTCCCTCGTTGGTGGTGACAAGCTTTTCCTTTTCCTCGTCATAATCCGATAAAAGTCCGAGGGCGGTCTTTATCGTATCCTCCGAAAGCTGTCCCATTTTTATAGTAAGGTTACGGCAATGCTCGATAGCGACACCGGGGGTGCCAAGAAGTCGTTCATCAAGAAGCTGGAACTTTTCTCTCTCATCGTCCTTGTCTTTTATTGTTGCAAGAGCAAGCTTTTCAAGAAGATTTGTGAACGGCAACAGAACAAGGGTTGTGGAAAGGTTAAAAATGGTATGTACCAGCGCGATGTTGAATGTATTTATAGATTCGTTGACAAACGAGAACTCAAAAACTGCATTAAGAGCATAGAACACAACAAGGAACAGAACCGTTCCTATAATGTTGAAATAAAGGTGAACAACGGCAACGCGCTTTGCGTTCTTGTTTGCGCCTACGCCCGAAAGGAGCGCTGTAATACAAGTACCTATGTTCTGTCCGAGTATTATAGGCAACGCCGAGCCAAAGGTGACAAGTCCGTTGACGGAAAGCATCTGCAACATACCCACAGAAGCCGCCGATGACTGAATGATAGCGGTGAGAATAGCTCCCGCAAGAACGCCGAATACGGGGTTGCTGAACATTACGAATATCTTTGCAAACTCAGGGTCGTCCGCCAAGGGAGCAACCGCATTTCCCATCGTGGTCATTCCGAACATTAAAATCGCAAAGCCTACAAGTATTCCGCCGATATCTCTCTTCTTGCCCGTTTTTCCGCCCATTATCAGTATCACACCGATAAGAGCGATGATGGGTGAAAAAGAAGTAGGTTTCAGAAGTTTTATAAAAATGCTTTCGCCCTCAACTCCCACAAGGCTTAAAAGCCAGGTGGTGATTGTTGTTCCGATATTTGCGCCCATAATAACGGGAATAGCCTGCGCCAAACGCATAAGTCCCGAGTTTACAAATCCGACAAGCATAACCGTTGTCGCCGACGACGACTGAACGATAGCCGTAACAAAAGCGCCGAGCGCAAGTCCCATAAATCTGTTGGAGGTGAGCTTTTCAAACATTTTCTCAAGCTTACCGCCTGCGATTTTTTCAAGCTTTTCTCCCATATACTTCATTCCGAAAAGGAACATCGCAAGACCGCCGAGAAGACCGATTACAGAAAAAATATCCATTTTTTGACTCCCTTGCATTATTCTTCATATTTTCATTCTTATCACACCTTAAAGTATAACCGATTTTTTTATAAAAGGCAAAAGGAATTTATCAAAAAAGTAAAATTTGTATAAAGCAACATAGCTTGTCAAAAATTGCGTACACAAATTAGACAGTTTTGCGGATATATCCAAAAAAATATATCGTCATATTTTTCATTTGCAAAATGCGACAAAAAAGTGTATAATAAGCATATAGTATTTTTTACGGAGGAATAGTCTTGAAAAGAACTGTTGCATTTCTGCTTGCGGCGGTAATTTTTATGCTTTGCGGCTGCACAAGCGAAATTGAATATAAAACTCCCGGCAGCGAACCTACCGATTACCCCGTCACAGTGGGGGAGGTTGTTTTCAAAGAAGAGCCCCAATCGGTAGCGTCCCTTTCTCCTGCCGTCACCGAGATGATTTTTGCCTTAGGCTTCGGCGATAAACTCGTTGCAAGAAGCAAATACTGCGATTATCCGCCCGTTGTCACAAAAAGAACAAGTATCGGCAGCTCGGTAAAGCCGTCGGTTGAAACGATAACGGCGATAAAGCCCGATATTCTTATCACCCAGAGCCCTATTGCCAAAACCGACAGGGACATTATTGAGGAAGCGGGAACGAAAATTCTTATAATAGAAACGCCCAACAATTTTGAAGAGCTTTACAACTGCTACTACACCATAGCCGCAGTCTTAGGCGGCGAGCTTTCCGCAAAAGAAAAGGCGGACAGCTGTATGAATTCTCTTGCCGTAAGGCTTTCAAAC
>CALZLD010000045.1 GCA_945788225.1 uncultured Clostridia bacterium | reverse complement strand
GCTGCTCCTGCTAAGAAGGCTGCTCCTGCTAAGAAGGCTGCCGCTCCTAAGGAAGTTACCTACAACGATGTATTCACAGCTGTTGCAAAGAAGGTTAAGGGTACTGCTGTTGACAAGAACTCAGATGTTTCTATCCAGGTTACAATCAGCGGTTCAGCAAGCGGACAGTTCTACATCAAGGCTGAAAACGGCAAGCTTGCTGTTGAACCTTATGACTATGTAGGTGCTGATATTGAGCTTTACGCTTCAACAGAAACTCTTGTTAAGTTTGCAGAAGGCAAAGTTGGTCTTCTCGCTGCCATTACATCAGGTGAAGTTAAGGTTTACGGCAATGTTGGAAAGGCTCTTGCTCTTAAAAATCTCGTTAAGTAATTCTTATAACATAACAAAAAAGCTCGGAAAAAATTCCGAGCTTTTTTTATTTTGTCTTACTTTAAAATTATCTTTTTCTTGTTCTTCTTTTCTTCGTAAAGAAGAGCGTCCGCGTCGTCAAGAAGCTGTTGGAAGTCTGTTCCCTTTTCGCAGTCAAATTCAACTACTCCGACGCTGACATTTATGAAATACGGCTTGCCCGATTGTTCATTTACAACAGCGGAAATATCGCGTATTCTCTTCTTGATGGTCTGTGTGAAATTCTCCGCGTTTGTTATCGCAAAGGCGGAAAATTCGTCTCCTCCTATTCTGCCGACAACATCGGTGCTTCTGAACGATTCGGTAAGGATAAACGCAACCTTTTTGAGAGCGTAGTCGCCATCGTCGTGTCCGAACATATCGTTGATAACTTTAAGACCGTCCATATCCGCAAAGACAAGAGCCGCGTGCTTTCCTGCGTTCTGCGGAGCGGAGATAACAGCCTTTGCCGTTTCAAAGAAACCGCGTCGGTTATATATTCCCGTAAGCTCGTCTGTGCGCGAAACCTTATTGAGAATAACATTGTTTGCGCGGATTTCGTTAAGACTATCCTGCAACTGCTTCTGCGTATCTTCAAGGTCCTGCAAAAGAGCGATAATTTTGAGCGCCGCGCATATCTGAACGGTGATTGCCGAAAGGAAGCAGAAGTTTTCTCTTTCAAGCTCCGTCAGAAGAAGACCGAAGTGAGTTTCCTGCGATATAAGCGGATTTACAACGGTGGTAAATCTTCTGTTATGAGGAGTATATTTGTTGTTGAAAATGTCAAGAACATTTACAATCTGGTCCTCGCCCGAAAGCACTTTTGCCTTCTTTCCGTCGTGATAAGCCTTTAAAAGAACCGTCTCGGGCGTTACCCATTCAGAATTGTTATAATATGCAAAAGGCTCTTCAAAGGTATAAAGATAAGAGCTTGTAACATCAAGCCTTTGCAGCTTGTCGATAATGTCGCCGTATTTGTTCTGGTCGTCGTTTGCATAAGCAAGAATGTCCCTTGAAATCGAGCTTGTCATCCAGGCGATATTGTGTACTCGGTCCTTATAGGATTCCCTTTCATTTATGCTTATCGTTGTGAGCGACTTGTATATTGAGGTAAACATATAGTTGAACTTGACTTTTTCTTCTTCGCTCAGATGATTAAGCACCTTGAAGTACATTGCGTCAAGCACATTTGAGAATTTTTCAAAAGATACCGAATTGAGGATTTTTGTCGCCGTGACTTTATTGAATTTTGATTCGATAATGTTCTCGGCCTCTTTTGAAAAATCCTTTCTCTCGGCTATCTTGAAAAGTTCGAGCGAGAAGTCGAACATTGCGTTCTTAGCCTCGTCGGTATATGTTGTGAGCATAAAGTTATCAAAAAGATAACCGTTTATTGCGTGGGCTGTCTGTTCGGGGGTAAGGTTTGCGATATTTCCGAAATCACCGAGATTATTGTTGTCAACCGTTTTGAATTCCTTGCAACCGCAGGAGTCTCTCTTGACAAGAACGGTATTTATTGTATTGTTAATAAGCTCGCCGTTCTTGATGAGGTTAACGCCCTCGATAACGGCACGGTAGCCGAGCTCGGCAGCGTCCGCCCTGACAGTAGTAAGGTTAGGCACAAGCGCCGTTGATACGGGAGAATCGTCAAATCCCATTACCGAAACATCTCTGCCGATTTCAAGACCTGCATCGACAATAGCGCGGTAACCGCCTATCGCCATTTTGTCGTTTGCAAAAACAATAGCGTCGATTTCGTTGTTGTTTTTGCGCAAAAGCTCAGCGACGGTGTCATAGCTGTATTCAGAAAAATCGCCGTAGCCTATCTTTCGTGTGTCGTACTTGAAGCCGTTTTTAACCATAGTTTCAGCATAAACGGCAAGACGCTCCTGAGCGTCCTCATTAGTGCTGGGGCCGCTGACAAAAGCGATATTCTTTCTTTTATGGTCGTGAATGATATGCTCTATTCCCTCGATAAGTCCCGTTGAGTTGTCAAACTTGATGCAAGGGTATGTTTCTATTTCGGACGCAAGTGTGATTATCGGCAGACCTTTGTATCTGTCGAGGATTTCTTTCATCTCTTTTTTGGTGATAAATCCGCCTATCGTTCCCGTTGTGACGAGAAGGACATCAAGGTTCTGCGACGACGCATAGCTGAATATAGTGTTGTACTGATATTCATATTCGGTTCTGATAGCGTCATTATATACTCCGTTTATATATCTTCCGGGAAAAATGACAAGGTTGACATCAAGCTTTTCAGCCGCAATCATTGCTCCGTTTGCAACAGCGGATGAAAACTCGTTTTCAAGATGGCAGACAAACAATCCGACATTAAGTCTCTTTTTCTTCATAATATGCCTCCGAAAAAATCCCCCAAAGAGAGAAAATATATATTATAAACACAAATTGTATTAAAATTCAACTTCTTAGTGTAAATTGTAACATATTTTTTAAGAAATTGCAAGCTTTTTTTGATAAAAATGCATTATTATCAAGAATAGACACATTTTTGACAAAAACAGCGCAAGGCAAAAACCCTGCGCATATTTTATTCGACATATTCCGACTTTATTTCAAAAAATTCTTCAAGGGTTTTTCCGCTTTCATAAACCTCTTTGGCAAGGTCATCGCCTAAATATCTTATGTGCCACGGCTCATACATATACCCCGTAACATCTTCTTTGCCCTTGGGGTATCTTATGATGAAGCCGTATTTATAGCAGTTTTCGGCAACCCATTTACCCTCTGCAGTGTTTGCAAACGAGTCGTCGATGCTGTTAAGGTCAAAGGCAAGACCTGTCTGATGCTCCGAGTGCCCTGCCCTTGCAGAATATCTGTCCGCCGCGGCTTTGCCGTCCCTATCGGCATAACGCTTGTAAAGCCCCGCCTGATAATCAAAACTGCGGAAGCCCGACGAGATATAGATATTAAGCCCTTCCGAAGCCGCCGCCGACTGCATTTTCTTAAAAGCGTCCTCGGCGGTTTTGTCAACTCCCGGGTTATAATCCGACGGAAGAGAGTATGTCTTGTTGACAATAATCACTCCGCGGATATATGTAATGCCGTTTTTAACGGTAATATCCCCGTTTGTGTATTCGTCGGCAGTAGTTGTTTCAGAGGTTGTCTCTATCGTTTCTGCCGTTGTTTCCTGCGGCAAGGTTGTTTCCGCCGAAGCGGTTGTCCCCTCCGTTGACGGAACAAGTCCCACGGGACCGTCCGGAATTGTTGTAACCGCCGAAGTGGTTTGTTCGGTTTCAACTTCGGGTTGAATTACGGGAGCGACCTCTTTTTCACACCCGGAAAGAGAAAGGGTGAGCATTAAAGCCGCAAGAAGTGTTATGTACCTTTTCATTTATCCTCCCAAAAAAGCTATGCCGATTTTTTAAATCTGATACAGCTTCTTTTTCTGATAGCTCTTTTTCTTTCAATAAAAGACTTTGCATTGGAAAAAATTTTGTCCGCCGCCATAAGAAATGCTATTATTGCTATTGTTACTACTGCTTCCATTGTTATGCCTCCTTGAATATGAAGCTTGTCCTTTAATTCAAGTATAGCATAACGAGTGTCCAAAAAATCTCTCTGTAAATCAGATTAAATCAGAACGGTTAACGGCGCTGAAAAGCGCATTGATAGAAGCGGTCATAATGTCGGTGTGGATACCCGTTCCCCATATTGTTTTTCCGTTTTCATCGGATATTCCCACATAAGCGACAGCCTGAGAATTAGAACCCTGCTGCAAAGCGTGCTCGGTATAGGTCACAATGTCGTATTTAAGACCAAGGCTTTCTTTGAGCGCATTTGAGACGGCGTCCATACGACCGTTTCCCGAACGGGTGATTACCTTCGGCGTGCCGTTGTATTCTATCGAAACAGTCGCCTCAATGCCGTTACGCTGAGCGTAGTGAGCCTCTTTGAGCAAAAGCTTCGTCTGAATGTTGACATAGGTATTTTGGAATATATCAAGCACTTCGTCGGGTGAAAGCTCTTTGTGAAGTCTGTCGGAATACTCCTTGACGGTATATCCTAAATCCTCGCGCATTTTTTTAGGCAGATAGTAGCCATAGTTCTGTTCGAGAAGATAGCCTATTCCGCCCTTGCCCGACTGGCTGTTTATGCGGATAACATCGGTCTGGTATTCTCTTCCGATATCGGCAGGATTTATCGGGATATACGGCACATTCCATATCGTTTCTCCCTTTTCCACGCGCCATTTGAGTCCTTTTGCGATAGCGTCCTGATGAGAGCCGGAAAAAGCGGCAAACACAAGCTGTCCGCTGTAAGGCTGACGCTCGTATATTTTCATATGCGTGGTTTCTTCGTACATTTCGGATATAGAAGGAATATCCGAAAAATCAAGCTTGGGGTCAACACCTTGCGAGAACATATTCATTGCAACGGTGACAATATCAAGGTTGCCCGTTCTTTCGCCGTTGCCAAAGAGCGTTCCCTCTACCCTTTCCGCTCCTGCAAGCAGAGCCATCTCAGCCGCCGCAACGGCACACCCTCTGTCATTATGCGGATGGATTGAAAGAATGACATTATCGCGGTAGGAAAGGTTGTCCGACATATACTCAATCTGCGCGGCATATATATGCGGCATAGCGTTTTCAACCGTGTTCGGCAGATTGATAATAACCTTGTTGTCGGCGGTAGGTTTCCATACTTCAAGCACTCTGTTGCAGATGCGCAAAGCAAACTCGGGTTCTGTTCCCGAAAAGCTTTCGGGAGAATATTCAAACCTGAAATTGCCCTCGGTCTTTTCTGCATACTCGGCAAGAAGCCTTGCGCCGTCCTCTGCAATTTTTATGATTTCATCCTCGGACATTCTGAAAACCTGCTCGCGCTGAGCCTTTGATGTCGAGTTGTAAAGATGAACTACCGCATTTTTTGCGCCCTTTAACGCTTCAAAGGTGCGCGCGATTATATGCTCCCTCGATTGAGTCAGAACCTGAACGGCAACATCGTCGGGGATAAGGTCGCGTTCTATAAGCGTTCTCAAAAAGACAAATTCAGTCTCCGACGCGGCAGGAAAGCCTATTTCAATCTCCTTAAAGCCAATCTTTACAAGTGCTTCAAAAAACCGTATCTTTTCTTCAAGGCTCATCGGAACGGTGAGTGCCTGATTGCCGTCGCGAAGGTCAACGCTGCACCATTCGGGCGCTTTGTCTATGTATTTTTTATCTATCCATCTGTTTTTACATTCAGGCGGAAGAAAGAACTGTGTTTTGTAATTCTGATAATTTTTCATAGGATGCTCCATACTATTGTTTTTTTCTTAAAAATTTTGTCCTGAACCATTTGGTATAAACGACAGCCGCCGAATTGAGAAAAAGGTCATAGATGACAAAGGTAAAATTCGCCGCCGCCCAGAAGATAAGAAGCGAATATTTTCCAAGCTCGTTAAGGCTGTCAAAGACATCTTCCATTCCGAAAAAGTTGATGATGATAAAGTAACAGCTTATCGTTGAAACATTGAAAACCGCAAACTTTACAATCCATCTTACAACGGAAAGCTTCATTTTTTCAATAAGTCCCTTGACTATCGGATAGTATCCGAAGAAGAAGATAAAGAGAAATGCGGCTTCTCTGTCGGGGGTGACAAGTATGCAGAGAACGGAAACTGCGGCATAAGTAAGAAACGCCCAACCGTATGAGACCTCGACCATCATCATAATCGAAAGCATTCCTGCAAACATCGGCGCGACATAGGTAAGAAAAGGCGCAAGTCCAGTTGTGAACATTATAAAAAGCGCGACAGCCGCAAGAACTCCGCCGAGAGCGACCTTATAGCTTGTTTTTTTCATAGCGCAAACCTTTCTGTCAACAGCAGGGGATTAAATCTCCGCCCATACATTCACAACAGCAGTCGGCACATATAAGCAGTTGGCAGGTGTCGCATATTCCTGCTCCGCAAAGCCTCGTCTTGTCGCCGTAGGGTGAATTGTCGCCGTTCATTTTTCCCTCTTTTGCGCTGTTCATATTTGAAAGCGCCGCTCTGTATTCGGGGTTATCGGGGCTTAGCTTGACAGCGTTCGAGAAGAAGTGATATGCGTCGTTGAGCCAGCCTCGTGCATAGCATACGCTGCCCTTTAAAAACGACCATTCAGCGTTTCTGTCAACATCAATGCGTTCAAGCATATCGTCGGCGATAGCAAGGTTGCCAAGCTGAATCTGTCTTCTTATCTCGGCAAAAAGAGAGCTTCCGCCGTGGCTTTGCTGAGTGTATTCCGACGACGGCTTTCCTCCTCCGCGCCTCATATCCATAATCTTGTCGTAAGCTTCGTTAAGCTCCTGCATTTTGGACTGGGCAATATCCGCTAAGGGACCTTTGCCCTGAACATCGGGGTGGTATTTTGCGGCAAGGTTGCGGTATGCCTCTCTTATTTCATCGTCCGTGGCAGTTGGCGATACTCCCAGAACTCTGTAAGGGTCGCTCATATTATTTCATTCCTTTCGGCAGGACTATGCTTTCGCGGTCCCGAAATTTTCTCTCCCCTCAGAAGCTTTTCGGCAACATAAGGGAGCCCCATATATATTACATTATCGATTATCGGTTTATACATTAAATCGTCAAGAAGAACATAGGCGTTTGAAAGCTCGCCCAGAGTGAAATAGATGCTGTCCCTTGCGATTTTTCTGATATTTTCAAGGTTGCAGTTTTCACAGCCTTCCTGCAAAAGAAGAGGATTGTAATTGCCCGATCTGAAGTCCTTTTCCACATCGTCAAGAGCGTCCGCAAGATAGATAAATCTGCCCAAAAGATACCCCATTCTTGCAAGTATCCTTTTCTTTTCGGGGTTATCGGAAATCCTTGCCGCCATTGCGGACATTATAGCCGCGGTAGGCTCCGCCGCCCTGTCGACAGAGGGGCATTTTCCGCTCTCTGTCTTGTGTTGAAGAGACATATTTTCCTCGGTAATTTTTGCAAGGTCGGGATAAAACTTTTTTGCTTTTTCATAAGGCTTTTTCATCGGGACAAAAAGCGTTTTTGCGGATAGTCTTTTTATTCCTCCGTCGTCCTCTATATCGTCCTTTATTTTGTGATAGACCGATATACATTCTGCCGCCGCGGTGAACTGTAAAGCGTCAGAGTGGCAGACATAGCTTGTCTTTTTTATTGCGTGAGCCATACAAGGCTCTCTTCTTATTTCCGTAACTGTTTTATTGACCGCCATATAAAGCAGTGCAAGAAAGGCAAAATCGTAGCTGAGAGTCATTCTGCTCGCTATACCGAAAGAGGCAAGCTCCTTGCAAAGACCGCAGTAAACAGCTTTGTAAAGCTCGTAATCGCAAATTTTCATCTGGGGTTTAAGCGGTCTTATATAGCCAAACAGAAAAAGTCCCCCCTTTGAATAAAGTTATACAGCATAATTATATCACTTTGGAGGAATTATGTCAACAGCGCAAAATTAAGGCTTTACAGCGTTAAATTACTATTGAAAATATGCGCAGTTTGTGATAAAATTATTCTATACAAAATCATTTTGGGGTGAACCGATGAACAGGATAGAAATTTTCGATTCCACTCTGCGCGACGGCGCTCAGGGCGAAGGAATTGTTTTTTCGTTGCAGGATAAGATAAACATAATAAAAATTCTGGACGATTTCGGAATAGATTTTATAGAGGCAGGAAACCCCTCCTCAAACCCTAAGGACTTTGAATTTTTTGAAAAGCTCAGAAGCGTTCCCGTTAAAAATTCAAAGATAGTCGCTTTCGGCTCGACAAGGCGCAAGGGTGAAAAAGCCGAGGACGACGAGGCTCTTTGCAAGCTGGCTCTCTGCAACGCCGAGTATGTCACGATATTCGGCAAAAGCTGGCTACTGCATGTCAATGAAATAATAAAGACAACGCCCGAAGAAAATCTTGATATGATAAAAAGCAGTGTTGAGTTTTTAAAGTCAAGGGGCAAGCATATCTTTTTTGACGCGGAGCATTTTTTTGACGGCTTCAAAGACAATCCCGACTATGCGTTAACTGTTATAAAGACCGCGGAAAAAGCAGGTGCGGAAAGAATTATTCTCTGCGACACAAACGGAGGAACTCTCCCCGATGAAGTTGCGGAAATAACTAAAAAAGCCGTTGAGAGCGTAAGCGTTCCCGTTGGAATTCATCCGCACAACGATATAAGCTGTGCAGAAGCTAACTGTCTTTCGGCGGTAAAAGCGGGAGCAACGCACATTCAGGGAACATTCATAGGCTTTGGCGAAAGGTGCGGAAACGCAAATCTCTCATCCGTTATGGCAACCTTGAAATTCAAGCTCGGATATAACCTCAGCGAGAGCGCGGATATGTCGGCTCTGACGAAAACCGCAAGACATATAGCTGAAATTTCAAACATAACGCTCAACGACGGTCTTGCTTATGTGGGCAAAAGCGCATTTTCACACAAGGGCGGAATGCATATTGACGGGGTTGCAAAAAATCCCAGAAGCTTTGAGCATATCTCGCCCGAGCTTGTCGGCAACAAGAGGAATTTTCTCATTTCAGAAGTGGGCGGAAGAAGCGTCATTCTTTCAAAGATAAAACAGATTGCTCCCGAATACGACAAGGACAGCGTTGAGGTGCGCTCTATTATGGAGCTTCTCAAAAATATGGAGTACCGCGGTTATCAGTATGAAGCGGCGGAGGCAAGCTTTGAGCTTCTTGTCAAGAATTATCTGGGGCTTATGAATATGTTCTTTGACATTGTTTTCTTTAAGACGATAGGCGAAACATCGGACGACAAGCAGGCTCCCGCAAGCGCGATGATTAAAGTCAGAGTTGACGGAAAAACCCAGATAGGCGCGGACGAGGGCGACGGTCCCGTAAACGCTATCGACAAGGCGATGCGTTCTGCACTCAAAGTGTTTTATCCGCAGATAGAAGAATTAAGGCTTGTGGACTACAAGGTTCGTGTTGTTGACGGAAATGCGGCGACAGCGGCTATGGTAAGAGTTCTTATCGAGACGACGGACGGAGAAGATGTATGGACAACGGTAGGAGCGTCCACCGATATTATCGGCGCTTCGGTGACGGCTCTTGCGGACAGTATGAGATACAAGCTGATGAAGGACAGCGAAAAGCATAACAAGAGGTGATTTTATGGGAATGACGATGACGCATAAAATTCTTGCAAGGCACGCAGGTCTTGAAAGCGTTTTTGCAGGGCAGCTGATAAGCTGTGATTTATGCCTTGTAATGGGAAACGATATTACCACTCCCGTTGCGATAAACGAATTTGAAAAAGCAGGTTTTTCCTCTGTTTTTGACAAAGAAAAAATTGCGATTGTACTCGACCATTTCACTCCCTGCAAGGACATAAAGGCGGCGGCTCTTTCGGCGCAGTGCCGGGAATTTGCAAAGAAATATGAAATTACTCATTTTTTTGATGTCGGAGAAATGGGAATAGAACACGCGCTTATCCCTGAAAAAGGACTTGCAAAGCCTTATGACTGCATTATCGGAGCGGACAGTCACACCTGCACCTACGGCGCTGTCGGAGCGTTCTCGACAGGCGTCGGCTCAACGGATATGGCGGCGGGAATGGCTTCGGGCAAATGTTGGTTCAAGGTGCCCTCTGCAATAAAATTCAACCTCACGGGAAGCCTGAAAAAATATGTCGGCGGAAAAGATGTCATACTTCACATCATAGGAAAAATCGGAGTTGACGGAGCGTTATACAAGTCTATGGAATTTGTTGGCGAGGGAGTTTCTTCGCTATCTATGGACGACCGTTTTACCATATCCAATATGGCTATCGAAGCAGGCGCAAAGAACGGAATATTCATTGTTGACGACAAGACAAAAGAATACCTTGCAGAAAGAAATATATCTGTCGTTGAAGAAATTCTCCCCGACAACGACGCCGCTTATGAAAAAGAATATACAATAGACCTTTCTGAGATTAAGCCGACTGTCGCTTACCCTCATCTTCCCGAAAACACAAGGACAAGAGAAGATTTCGGAGATGTACATATCGACCAGGTAGTTATAGGCTCCTGCACAAACGGAAGACTTTCAGACCTTCGTGCCGCCGCAGAAATTTTAAAAGGCAGGCATATTGCAAAGGAAGTGCGTTGTATAGTAATCCCTGCAACGCAGAAAATCTATCTTGAAGCGATGAAAGAAGGACTTATCGAAACATTTATAAACGCCGGGTGCGCTGTGTCAACTCCTACCTGCGGATGTTGTCTCGGCGGACATATGGGTGTGCTTGCAAAGGGCGAAAGAGCTGTATCAACCACAAACAGAAACTTTGTCGGAAGAATGGGACACCCCGAAAGCGAGGTTTATCTTGCTTCACCGCAGACGGCGGCGGCAAGCGCGCTGACGGGTAAAATTTCGGACGCTTGGGAGGTAATGGGATATGAATGCTGAAGGATATGTTCACAAGTACGGAAACAATGTTGACACCGATGTAATAATTCCTGCAAGATACCTTAATTCCGCCGATGAAAAGGAGCTTGCCGCGCATTGTATGGAAGATATCGACGCCGATTTTGTTAAAAATGTAAATGACGGAGATATTATTGTGGGCGGAAGCAACTTCGGTTGCGGCTCATCAAGAGAGCACGCACCACTCGCTATAAAGGCAAGCGGAATTTCTTTGGTTATCGCAAAGGATTTTGCTCGGATTTTCTATCGCAACGCAATAAATATAGGACTTCCGATAATGGAGTGCAAAGAGGCTGTCGAGGACGCTGAAAACGGCGACAAGATATATGTTGACTTTGACAGCGGAGAGATAAAAAATCTCACAAAAAACAAAAGCTACAAGGCAGAGCCGTTCCCCGATTTTATCAAGAATATCATACAATCGGGCGGACTTTTGAAGTCGATAAAGAAATAGGCGGTGAATATTATGGAAAAAAGAATTGCCGTTATCAAGGGTGACGGAATAGGTCCCGAAATCGTTGACGAGGCTATGCTCACACTTGAAAAAATCGGTGAAAAATACGGTCACAGGTTTATCTTTACAGAAGTCCTTATGGGCGGAATTGCCATTGACGAAACGGGAGTTCCCCTGCCCGATGAAACGATAAAGGTATGCAAAAATTCTGACAGCGTTCTTTTAGGCGCTGTGGGAGGTCCTAAGTGGGACAATATGAAAGGAAATCTTCGCCCCGAAGCAGGGCTTTTAAAAATTCGCTCGGAGCTTGGGCTTTTTGCGAACCTTCGTCCTGCAAAGCTGTTTTCTGCTCTTGCAAATTCCTGTCCTTTGAAGAATGCGGAAAAGAACGCTCCCGACCTTTTAATAGTAAGAGAACTGATAGGCGGAGCGTACTTCGGCAAGCGTGAAACATTCGTTAAAGACAACATAAAAACCGCTTACGATACGATGTCTTACAGCGATTATGAAATAGAGCGCATTGTGAAAGTCGCATTCGATATGGCAAGAAAGCGCAGAGGCAAGGTATGCTCTGTCGATAAGGCGAATGTGCTTGACAGTTCAAGGCTATGGCGTGAAATCGCGCACAAAATATCAGCAGAAAGCCCTGACATCGAGTACAGCGATATGTTTGTTGACAACTGCGCTATGCAGCTTGTTCACAACCCTGCCCAGTTTGATGTTATCGTCACGGAAAATCTCTTCGGCGATATTTTATCGGACGAAGCAAGTATGATAAGCGGTTCTCTCGGAATGTTGCCGAGCGCAAGCCTTTCGGGAACTTCATTAGGTCTTTATGAGCCTGTTCACGGTTCCGCTCCCGACATTGCAGGAACGGGAAAAGCAAATCCGTTGGCGACAATTCTTTCAGCCGCTATGATGCTGAGATACTCTTTTGATATGCAGAAAGAAGCTGACAGCATAGAAAAAGCCGTCGAGGAAACGCTCGGCAAAGGTTTCAGAACGGCGGATATAATGTCCGACGGAATGACAGAGCTTTCTTGCAAAGAAATGGGAGAAAAGGTCAGAGAAAACATAAAATAATAACACAAAAGGGTGCCGATAAATCTCGGTACCCTTTATTTCATAATATACATAATTATTGCGGACGCTATTATGA
>CALZLD010000044.1 GCA_945788225.1 uncultured Clostridia bacterium | reverse complement strand
CCGATGAAGGGCTTCATAGCCATCGGGTCGTGACGAAGAACACCTACTGCGCCTGTTGCGGCAGCTGTTGTTTCAGATGAAACTGCGGAGCCCATATATGTTCCGTGAACCCAGTCGAATGACTGATAAACAAGGGGAGTTGTTGAAGCTCTTCTTCCGCCGAATACGATAGCTGTAACGGGAACGCCCTTGGGGTTGTTGAATTCGGGAGAAATGCAGGGGCAGTTCTCTGCGGGAGCAGTGAAACGGGAGTTGGGGTGAGCAAGCTTCTGGGGCTTGCCGTCTTCACCGATAACAGATGTGTATTCAACGCCGTTTACCTTTGCGCCCTTCCATTCTGTTGCGTTAACGGGAGGATTCTTGTCAAGACCTTCCCACCAAACTGTCATATCGTCGTTATTGATAGCAACATTGGTGAAGATTGCGTTCTTCATAGCCGAAGCAAGAGCGTTCTTGTTCGACTTTGCGTTTGTTCCGGGAGCAACGCCGAAGAAGCCGTTTTCGGGGTTGATAGCGTAAAGCTTGCCGTCTTCGCCCTGCTTCATCCAAGCGATATCGTCGCCGACTGTATAAACTTCATAGCCTGCCTTGCGGTAACCCTCGGGAGGAATAAGCATTGCAAGGTTTGTCTTTCCGCAAGCGGAAGGGAATGCTGCGGTGATGTACTTGATTTCGCCGTCGGGCTTCTTAACGCCGAGGATAAGCATATGCTCAGCCATCCAGCCTTCCTTCCAGCCCTGATATGAAGCGATACGGAGCGCGAAGCACTTCTTGCCGAGAAGAACATTTCCGCCGTAAGCAGAGTTAATAGACCAGATTGCGTTATCCTCGGGGAAGTGAACGATGTATCTCTTTTCGGGGTCAACATCAGCCTTTGAATGAAGTCCTCTTACGAAGTCGTTTGATGTATCGCCGAGGTTTTCAAAAGCGTCCTTACCCATTCTTGTCATAATGTCCATATTGAGAACAACATAGATAGAGTCGGTAACTTCAACGCCGACCTTAGCGAGAGGCGAACCGATAGGTCCCATTGAATAAGGGATAACATACATTGTTCTGCCCTTCATTACGCCGTCGTACATAGGAGTAAGCTTAGCGTACATTTCCTTAGGGTCGCACCAGTTGTTTGTCGGGCCTGCGTCCTCTTTGTTTCTGCAACAGATGAATGTTCTGTCCTCAACGCGCGCAACATCGTTGGGCTGTGTTCTGTGATAGATACAACCGGGGAGCTTTTCCTGGTTGAGTTCAATCATTTCACCGGTCGATATAGCTTCCTTGCGGAGAGCGGCAAGCTGCTCGTCCGAGCCGTCGATCCAGATAACCTGGTCAGGCTTTGTGAGAGCTACCATTTCATCAACCCATTTGAGTACATTGGGGTTTTTTGTAAGAGCCATTGGTATTCCTCCTTAATATAATCCGAAAAAAATTTCGGCAATTTTACTTTTTTAAGGGAACATAATAATGATACCTGCACAAAACGGCAAAATATTCCCTCATAATACATTATACTATTTTATCTCTGTTTAGTCAATAGCTTTAAGAGCTTTTCGGCAATATAGCCTAACCTCTTCCGCCTATCACCGTAAAGGCAGTCATTCCTATCACCATAATCAGAAGAATTATAACTGCGGGATTTAAAAAGTAAGCTTTGGCAAGCTCGGAATTTTTAAGGACTTTTCCGTCGTTTTCGCTTCCCGATACGCGAAAGGCGTTCTTGCCGCGCTTAACAAATCTTACAATAAAAAGAGGTATCGAGGCGAATATAAAAGCATAGATTATTCCTACAACGATGAAAAGAGGAACGAGTTTTCCTGCGTTTTCGTTTATATAGGTAATATCCGATATTTTGTTCATATCAATTCCCGCAAGGCAGACATAGTCTATTGCCGCTAATGTGTTGTTGATGATATGGATACACATAGCAGGGATAATTGAACGCGACTCAACAGAGATATACGCAAAGAAAAATCCCATAATCATTGCAGGAAGTATCTGGGGGATATTCATATGATAAAGTCCGAAAATAATCGCTGTCGCAACTACGGCAAAGGTCCTGCCGTGAGGAATGAGCGGTGTGAAGAAAAGCCCCCTGAAAAACAGTTCTTCAAGAACGGGGCCTATAAACGCCATTGCAATAAACATAAATATTGTGCTTGGAAGATTTCTCTCGGCAATAAATGTAACCTGACCGATTTCCGCTCCCGTGAGCTGTTCAATGAGCGTCATAACAATGTTTGTTCCGACAGCGGCTATCTGCGAAAGACCTACGCCCATTATTCCGAGAGAGATTATCTCGGATATTTTCATCTGCGGCTTTGCAAAATGCGATTTGATATCGACCTTCAACAATACAGCGCCGACGATAAGCCCTATAATCATAACGATGTCCTGAATAACAAGGGACGAGCTTATCTCGTCAAGGTATTTTTCGGTAAAGGTTGTAAAGCTATCTCCCATAAGGGCGACTATGCCGATAAATACAGCGTTTGTGAAAATAATTATCCCCATAACGATACAAGCCGTTATTATGGAAATATTCATCACCTGTCTTTTCACCGACTTTTTTATATCGGGCGACAATGCTTCATTCTGTTCCATTCTTTATCCTCCAAATAATTATATATTTTCGAGAGAGAGCGTCGCTATTGCATTCAAAGACGCGTCCGCGCGCTTTCCCGCAAGAAAATCATAATACCCCTGACACGCTATCATCGCGGCGTTGTCTCCGCAAAGAAAGAGTGGCGGCATATAAAGCTTAAAGCCGTTTTTGTCACACTCTTTCTGCAAAAGCTCACGCACGCCCGAATTTGCCGACACTCCGCCTGCAAGGGCGACAGTCTTGTATCCCGTATCCTTTGCGGCAAGAATTGTCTTTTCCGTGAGAATTTCGGCAACGGTTTTCTGAAAAGAAGCCGCCATATCGTCACGGTTTATGCTCTCGCCAACCTGCTCTGCGTGGTGCGCCATATTGATAACGGCAGTTTTCAGTCCTGAAAAAGAAAAATCATAAACAGAGCCGTTTACTACGGGTTTCGGGAGCTTATAGGCGTTGGGGTTGCCGTTTTTTGACGCGTCGTCGATAAACTTGCCCGCAGGGTACTGAAAGCCTATCACTCTGCCGACCTTATCAAAACATTCACCTGCCGCGTCGTCCCTTGTTCTGCCTATAACCTTAAACTTTGTATAGTCGAGTATCTCGACAATATGCGAATGTCCTCCGCTTGCAACAAGGCAAAGATAGGGCGGTTTCAAATCCTCGTGGGAAAGATAGTTTGCGGCGATATGCCCTGCTATATGATGAACGGGAACAAGCGGTTTTTTTGCGGCTAACGCAAGACCTTTCGCAAAGCTTGTTCCCACAAGCAGAGCACCTATAAGTCCCGGTGCATAGGTCACCGCAACGGCGTCAATGTCTTTTAAAGTAAGCCCCGATTTTTTCACCGCCTCGTCAACAACGGCATAGATATTTTCGCTGTGCCGCCTTGAAGCTATTTCGGGGACAACTCCGCCATAGAGCCTGTGCTCCGCTATCTGAGTTGCAACAACATTTGAAAGTATCTTCCTGCCGTCCTCAACGACCGCCGCCGCTGTTTCATCGCAGGAGCTTTCTATTCCGAGTATATACATATCATTCTTTCCTTTTTGTCATCAATATTGCGTTTTCTGTGGGATTTTTATAAAAATTCTTCCTCATTCCGTCCTTTAAAAAGCCGTTTTTTTCATAAAGAGATATTGCCGCAAAGTTTCCCTCTCTGACCTCAAGGTGAAAGAAAGCTATATTGTCAAGAGCAGAAAAAGCCTCGTCAAGAAGTTTTTGGGCGATACCCATTCTGCGAAAGCTTTCTGTTACGGCAACATTGTTGATGTTCGCCTCGTCAAGAACTGTCGACAAATTCACAAAGCCTATAATTTTTCCGTCACACAAGGCGACAAAAGTAGCGGAAGTTTCTCTTTTTATATCCTCTGCAAAGACATTTTCGCTCCACGGCTCAGAAAAGCATTCCTTTTCAATCTGAGAAAGAGCAAAAGCGTCACCGTCAACGGCTTTTCTTATTATAACATTATCCCTTTGCGTCATACCAGCTGTGTCCCTCGTTGACATCTGCGCGCATCGGAACGGAAAGGTGAACGGCGTTTATCATCTCTTCGCCGAGGATTTTTTTCGCCCTTTCCTTATCCTTTTCGCTCACTTCCACGATAAGCTCGTCGTGCACCTGCAAGATAAGCTTTGCGTCAAGCTTTTCTTCGGCTAGCTTTCTTGAAACATTTACCATAGCCTGCTTAATTATGTCCGCGGCGCTTCCCTGAACGGGAGCGTTCATCGCCGCTCTTTTTCCGAATGCCTGAACAACTTTATTTGAGGAAGCTATTTCGGGAATATATCTTCTTCTGCCGTAGATAGTGGTCACAAAACCGTCCTTCATCGCCTTTTCAACAGCGTTTTCCATAAATTCCTTTACCTTGGGGTAGCTTTCAAGGTAGTTCTTTATATATCTGTCCGCCTCTTTGACTGAAACGCCTATGTCCTTTGAGAGCGAAAAAGCTCCGATACCGTAAATTATACCGAAGTTTACCGCCTTTGCGGCTCTTCTCATTTCTGGGGTAATCATATCGGGGGGAAGTCCGAAAACAGACGAAGCCGTTGCCGTGTGAATATCAGTGTCGCCCAAAAATGCGTTCTTCATATTTTCATCATCGCACATTGCCGCAACAACACGAAGTTCAATCTGGCTGTAATCGGCGTCAAGAAGAGTGTACCCCTCTTTTGCCACAAAGAATTTCCTCATATTTCTGCCCGTTTCGGTCCTTACGGGGATATTCTGCATATTAGGCTCCGTCGATGAAATTCTGCCCGTTCTTGTTTCTGTCTGCTTGAAGTTTGAGTGTATCCTTCCGTCCTCGCCCACAGCTTTTAAAAGTCCGTCAACATAAGTTGAAAGAAGCTTTGAAAGCTGTCGGTATTGCAGAATAAGGTCAACAATCGGGTGCTTGGGGCGGAGGTTTTCGAGTATCTCGGCATTTGTGGAGTAACCCGTTTTTGTCTTTTTGCCCGAGGGAAGCCCAAGGTCTTCAAAAAGCACCTCGCCCAACTGCTTGGGTGAATTGATATTGAAATTCTTGCCCGCCATAAAGTAAATCTGCTCTTCAAGCCCTTTAAGGTCCGAAGAAAGCAACTCGCCGAAGCTTTTTACCCCTGCGGTATCAATTTTTACGCCCTCGTGCTCCATTTCGGCAAGAACTTCCGTCAAAGGCTGTTCAAGGTCGTATAAAAGGCTGTTCATTCCTGCATTTTCAATTTCTGCTTTAAGCTTTTTGCAAAGATTTTCAAGAGAAGCCACCTCCGAAAATTCTCCGCAATCGTAAAAGTCGGCACGGTATTCTTCACAAAAACGCTTAACCGAAGCTTCTGTCGGCGCGGAGCTTAGAAGATATGCGGCAATTTCAGTGTCAAAGTCAATACCTTTACACATTTTTCCGTGGGCAAGACAAAATCTGTAAGCCGACTTTGCCGAGCAGGTGATTTTCTTTGCGTCGCTCGTCAAAAAGCGCAGGATTTCTTCTTCCGATGCGGTTTCGGAGATGGTGTCGCCAAACCGCACCTTTATATCCTCTTTGTAAATAAAGCTATATTCTATACTATCTGTAAATTTTATCGTTTCAAAGGGAACCTTTTTGAATTCGGGGGTTTCACTCTTCTTTGCCGTTTCGCTTTTTGCTCCCTCTGATGAAGTGAGCTTATCTGAGAGCGAGAACATTTCAAGGTCGGCAAGAATTTCGCGCACCTTTGCATTGTCGGGCTCTTTGCCCAAACTATTTATATCGGGTATCGGAGCGTTATCCACAATCGTCGCAAGCCACTTGCTCTCAAAGGCGCTTTCCTTTCCGTCCGTGAGCTTTTGTCTTGCGGCAGGTTTAAGCTCCGCGGTGTCAATCGTGTCATAAAGATTTTCGATACTGCCGTATTTCTTTATCAGTTCAAGAGCGGTCTTTTCGCCTATTCCCTTTACTCCCGCTATGTTGTCGGAGCTGTCACCCATAAGCGCTTTGAGGTCGATAAGCTGTAAAGGTTTAAGCCCGTACACTTCATTAAACTTCTGCGGAGTGAAAACTACCGTTTCTTTTGTCTTTGCAAGCAAAACGGTGACATTATCGGTGATAAGCTGTAAGCTGTCCCTGTCCCCCGTAAGAATAACGCACTCATCGCCGTTTTCATCGCATTTCTTCGCAAGAGTGCCTAAGATATCGTCCGCCTCAAAGCCTTCCGCCTCTAATATCTCAATGCCCATCGCGGTGAGAAGCTCCTTTATCCTCGGCATCTGCGAGCGGAGTTCTTCGGGCATACCGTGTCTGTTCGCCTTGTAGCTTGCAACCGCTTTGTGACGGAATGTGGGCGCGTGAAGGTCGAAAGCGACTACGGTTTTATCGGGTGAAATATCGTTTATCGTTTTAAGATATATGTTCATAAAGCCGTAAACAGCGTTGGTAAACTCGCCTTTTTTGTTGGCAAGAGCCTTTATTCCGTAAAAAGCTCGGTTTGCTATGCTGTTTCCGTCAATGGCAAGAAGTTTCATTTTAATACCTCCCCGAAAAGTGCTATTATTAAATTGTACCACATTCTGATAAAAAATGCTATGCTTTTTTAATATTTTGTGTTACAATATACAAAGTATCTTTGAAAGGACGATTTTTTATGCAGACCGTCAAAATCGGTAATGTTGAAATAGAAAAAACAGCCGCACTCGCTCCTATGGCTTCCGTTGCGGACAAGGCATACCGCACTATATGCAAGCAGTTCGGAGCGGCTTATGTTGTCAGCGAAATGGTTTCTGTCAAGGGACTTTACTATTCCGACAACAAAACCGACGAGCTTTGTCACATCAGCGACGAGGAGCGACCTATGGCAATTCAGCTTTTCGGCGATGACCCATTATATTTTAAACTTGCAGTAGAGAAAATAGAAAAGTATACTCAAAGTATTATTGATATTAATATGGGTTGCCCCGTACCAAAGGTTGCAGGTAACGGAAGTGGCTCGGCTTTGATGAAAAATCCTAAGCTTGCGGCTAAAATCATTGAAGCTACGGCACTTGCGGCAAAATGCCCCGTGACTGTCAAAATACGCTCGGGGTGGGACTTTGACAGCATAAACGCCGTAGAGATAGCAAAAATCGCAGAGGAAAGCGGCGCGGCGGCTGTCGCTGTCCACGCAAGAACAAAAACTCAGCTTTACAGTGGCAAGGCGGACTGGGAAATTATACGCAGAGTAAAAAATTCAGTAAATATTACAGTAATAGGCAACGGAGATATCGTTTCAGCCGAGGACGCAAAGAGAATGTATGACGAAACGGGGTGCGACCTTGTGATGCTGGGCAGAGGGACATACGGAAGGCCGTGGATATTTTCTCAGATAAAAAGCTATCTCGAAAGCGGAGAAGTTCCGCCCGAGCCGACCGCGCGTGAGCGAATGGACATTCTTATCCGTCATGCAGAAATGATTGTCGCCGACAAGGGCGAACGCAGAGGAATGGCAGAGGCAAGAAAGCACGCGGCGTGGTATATGAAAGGAATGAAAAATGCCGCAGCGTTCAGAAACCGCTGCGGCACGATAGAAACTATGGAAGATTTAAAATCACTTATTTGTGAGGCTCTCGCGGAATAACTATTCCACGAGGGCTTTTTTTCCGATAAGGTCGGTGCTGTCCATTCCTGCAATACCGTATTTTATCTCTACCTTTTCGCCCGTATAAAGTCTGTTGAATGACGCAATTATACGCTGTGCTATGATACTGCTGTTTTCTTCGCCTGCGTCCATAAGAATGACGATAAGCTGTCGGCTTGAATATCTCGTTGAAACATCCGAACGGCGCAAAGAGGTGTAAATCGCTTTTTCGAGCAGGTCTATCACAGTTTCGATATCAACGGGGTTATTCTTTTCGTCAACATCGGATACAGTAAAAAGTATTGTCTGGACATTGTTCTTTCCGCGCTCAATGAATCTTCTGATAAAGTTATAAACATGGTGAAAGCTTTCATAATCGACAAGATACGCTCCTCTGCCGCTGTCGATACGGCTCATGCACTCTTTAAGGTACACAAGGTCGACCATTTTTTCGACTCTCGCTTTGTCGGCGTCAAGCTTGTCGCTGAAAAAGTGAAATGAATTTTTTCCGTTCTGCTTGACATAATACAGCGCTTTGTCTGCTGAATTATAAAGCTTTGAAAATTCGGTTCCGTCTTCGGGCGTCTGCGCTATGCCTATTGAAACAGATGAGTTTGTATCAAATTTGCATTCGTCGAGCTTTTTGCAAAGGTCCGATATAATATCCGTGGCGCGATTGCCTATCTCGCTTTTTGAAGTAATTCCGTTGAGGAATACAACAAATTCGTCACCGCCTATTCGGCAAAGAACATCATTATCGGTGGAATACTGCCTTAATGTATCGGCAAACATTTTCAGCGTCTTGTCGCCTGCAATGTGACCGTAATTATCGTTTATCGCCTTGAAATTGTCCATATCTATCATAAGAAGCGCGCCCTTTGCGCCCTCTTTTATGAGATTATCGACAGTTTCCTCGGTGTGCGCTCTGTTCCACAGTCCCGTCAGAGCGTCCTGCCTTGACTTGCTCTTTATATCCGATACCTCTTTGGTTTTCTGTTCAAGTCTGTCGGCAAGGCTCAGACGAAGCTCTTCAAGCTCTAAAACTCTGCCTATTCTTGAAAGCATAACCTCGGGGACAAACGGCTTTGCGATAAAGTCAATAGCTCCCTCTTTAAAACAGCGTGTTTCGGTCTCGGTATCGTTGTCTGCCGTAAGAAATATCACGGGGATATTTTTGCTTTTTTCTGACTGACGGATTTTTTCAAGCACCTCAAAACCGTCCATCTCGGGCATATTTATGTCAAGCAGGATAATGTCGCATTCGCCGTTTTCAAGATATGAAAGCGCCTGAGAACCTTTCATAACGGGAACGACCTTGTACTGCCCGGAAAGAACCGTTTTTGCTGTTGCAAGGTTAAGCTTATTGTCATCGACAACGAGTATCGTTTTCATAATAAAATCCCTTTCAGCTTTTAGTTGTAAACAAAGAGAACGCCGACGGTGTGCGGTCCGCAGTTGCCCGAAACGGTAGCGGACGCCTTTGTCACTATTACCTCTTCAAAATCGCAAAGGCGCTGTACCTCAGCTTTGACTTCGTTGATTTTTTTGATTGAGCAACCGGCATAGGTTATAAAGGCACGCTTTTTATTGATTTTATTTGGATGTTTGAGTTCCTTTTTTAGATAGTTCATAACCGCCTTGTCATAATTTCCTATCTCAACGCCCTTTAAGGTGATAAACCCGTTTTTCATCGTAAGAATAGGGTGCAACGAAAGAGCCGAGCAGAGATCTTTTGCTGATTTGGGAACTCTTCCGTTATGATAAAGGTTGTCAAGGCTTACAGTGATAAATGTGGTTGAAACCTTCGGTTTCATTTCTTCAAGCGCTTTTACTATCTCCTCGGCGGACTTTCCCTCGTCGCGAAGCTCAACCGCCTTTATTACAAGGTGCCCCATTCCCGTAGAGAGCATTTCGGAATCTACAATATGCACCTTGTCCGAATTTTTCCCCAGTATATTCAGGGACTCGAAAACATTTATACAGGACGAGTCAAGCTTTTTGCTTATGGGGATATGTATTATTTCGTCATACTTTTTAAGATACCTTTCAAAAAATTCCTTATATTCCTTCGGGTCGGGCGCGCTTGTTATCGCCTTTTCTCCCGTTTCTTCAAGGTATTCTATTATATTGTCCGATGTTATCTCGTGTCCGTCCATAAATCTGCCCGTCGAGGTATAAACATAAAATCTCGTGATACCGACATCGTTCAGTTTGAGGAATTCATCGGGAAGGTCGCACACGCAGTCGGTGGTAATTCCGATTTTTTTCATTCTAAATCACCGTTCTCTTTCATCAGATTAAAGCAGACTTTCTGCCGACGATATTTCTGCCAATGCGGATTCGTATTCAAAATCCTCGGCAAAATCGGCGGCTTTTGCAAAATGCTCACGGAGAGGATTTCCGTTATACGAATAGCCGTGAGCTTCCTTTGCGATTTCTGCAACAGCGTCGCCGTCAAAGCTTTCGCAGGCGCTCTTTGCTTTTTCGATAAGTTCTTTTAACTTTTCTGCCGTTATTTCTGTGAGAACGGCGTTATCGTCAATGGATTCATCTTTTTGCTTTCCATAATCGCCGAGATATTCGCGCGCTGTCGCCATTGTTTCTTCATAAAGCTTTAACAGAGAGTCGTTTTTCTTTTCAATCTTTGCGTATGTTCCCGCCTTGCCTGCAAGCTCAAGCTCCTTTGCAAGTTCGGAAAGCTTGACTGCACCTATGCTCATCGAGGTACTCTTCAACGCGTGAACTTCAATAACATAGTTCTTCCAGTCCTTCTGTGCAAAAAGCTCTGCAATATGTTCTTTCTTTTCTGCGCCCTTCTTTACATAAAGGTCGAGTATCTCACGGAAAACATCCATATCTCCGCCCGTGTAGGAAAGTCCCTTGTCGGCGTCGAACAACGCAAGCGCCTGAACGGGCTTTTCCTGCTTTCTGCGTTCAGGTCCGCCATATTCCTTCTTTGTCGGCATCTGCATATATTCTCTGGGCAGATAGTTACGGAGTATCCTGTCAAGAGCGGAAAGCTCAATGGGCTTTGCAAGAAAATCATTGAAGCCCGACTGCATAAACATTTCTCTTGCTCCGTTGACTGCGTTTGCGGTGAGTGCGATAATGGGTAGGTTCTTATAATACTCACCCTCTGTTTCGCGGATAATTCCCGTTGCCTCAACGCCGTCCATCACAGGCATCATATGGTCCATAAACACAAGGTCGACATCCTTTGAACGAAGCATTTTTATCGCCGCAGGACCGCTTTCTGCCGTTAAAATCTGCATATTGTAGGGGCGCATAAGTCCAGCTGCAACTTTAAGGTTGATGGCGTTGTCGTCAACGATAAGAATTCTTGCCTTGGGGGCGGTAAAGCGTATATCGGCGCCTCGTCTTTCGTTAAGATTAAGCACGATACTTTCGCCGTTTATCGCCGAAGCCACAGATATTGTATAGAACGGCTTGTAAACGCACTTTACCCTTTCGGGCAGGTTTATCGCGTCAATTCTGTCCTGAACAACAAATACTCTTGATTTATCAAGAACGGAAAGATAAAACTCCTCGTTCTGCATATATTCTTCTCTGCTGACAAAATAATGCGTTACACTTCCCGTTACAATGTCCGAAAGTTCGCTTATGCCTGAAACCGAGAGACCGTCTATGCGGAGCTGTTCGGCGGTTTCGTCAAACATTCTGCGGTATTCATCTTCGGCAAAGCATCCTACTGCGTGTATTTTTTCGGGCTCATTTATCGTAACAAAGGGTTTTTCGTCCTTAACCTTCAAAGGAACGGTAAACTTGAATTCCGAACCTGCTCCGTATTCGCTTGAAACGCTGATAAATCCTCCCATTTTCTGAATAAGTCTTTTTGAAATGGCAAGTCCGAGTCCCGTTCCCTCAACAGAACGGTTCTTCTTTGTGTCAACCTGTCTGAAGCTTGTGAAAAGCTTCTCGATATTTTCTTGTGTGATGCCTATGCCCGTATCTTTCACCGACACAAAAATGTTAACGCCGTATTCCTGCTTTGTATGGGATATGGTGAGGGTAACACTGCCTTTTTCGGTGAATTTTATCGCATTTGTCATAAGATTTATGATAACCTGTCTTATACGGACTTCGTCGCCTATCAGTCCGCGCGGAATGTCGGGGTCCGCCTTGACAAAGATTTCAATGTTCTTATTGCCCTTTCTCGCCTCGGACATATTTATGACATCGTTTATGGTTGACGCTATGTTGAATTCGTCCTCGTTTATTTCCATCTTGCCCGAATCTATCTTTGAAAAGTCAAGAATGTCATTGATAATGGCAAGCAGACTTCTGCCCGATGTCTGAATGTTGAAGCAGTTTTCACGCACGCTTTCGCTGAGATTGTTCTCACGCAGAATAAGCTCGCACATTCCGACAATAGCGTTCATCGGAGTGCGTATTTCGTGGCTCATATTTGCAAGAAAGTCGGATTTGTAATGTTCGGCTCTTTTGGCGTTCTCAATACTTTCAAGCATTTCTTCTTCGTTCTTGTTCATATTCCTTATAAAAATTATGAGAAATACCTGCGACGCAAAAAGGACAGTAGACCTTGCGACTAATTCTATTATATGCAACGAGGTTTCCAAGGGAATATCTTCAAGAACGAAAATATGGAACAGAAGTCCCGTAATAATAAGGGCGATGTATCCCATCATCAGTTTTTCGTTTCGGTAAACGGAAATGAGTATAGACACTCCGATAAGAACAGCTATTGACGGATATATGTCATGCTCCATAAGTCCGCATACAAAAA
>CALZLD010000043.1 GCA_945788225.1 uncultured Clostridia bacterium | reverse complement strand
GAAATTGACGGCAAAGAGGTTTATTTTGGAGTAAAAAGGGTGTTTGAATGTGAAAATATGCCCGAATTTACCTTTGGAATAGAAATATGCGAGGATTTATGGGTAGGGAATACCCCTTCCGCAAAGCTTGCCGAAAACGGAGCAACTGTCATTTTCAATCTTTCCGCAAGCGATGAGATTATCGGCAAGGCTGATTATCGCCGCACTATTATCAAAGCAAAATCGGGCAGCCTTCTTTGCGCTTATGCATATGCCGACGCAGGCGTGGGCGAGTCTACAACAGACCTTGTTTTTTCGGGACATTCGCTCATCGTAGAAAATGGCTCTGTTCTCGCTGAAAGAAAGCCGTTCGGCAAAGAAAATATCGTTATGTGCGATATTGATGTTCAGCGACTTGTCAGCGAGCGCAGGCGCTGTACTACTTTTGTTCCGTCCGATGAGTACGGTGTTACCGGATTTTCATTGAAGATAACCGAAACAAAGTTAGAACGCGAATTTCCTAGGACGCCTTTTGTTCCGTCCGATAAAAACAGACTTTACGAAAGATGCGAGGAAATACTTTCAATTCAGGCAACGGGACTTATGACAAGGCTCCGTCATATCCGTTGTAAAGATGTCGTTCTCGGTCTTTCGGGGGGACTTGACTCAACCCTTGCGCTTATTGTTACCGTCCGCGCATTCGATATGTCGGGGCTTGACAGAAAGGGTATCCACACAATAACAATGCCCTGCTTCGGAACAACCGACCGTACCTACAACAACGCCTGCGCTCTTGCAAAAGAGTACGGCTCAACGCTTGAAGAAATAAACATAAAGGAAAGCGTGGGACTTCATTTTAAAGATATTTCACACAATCCCGACATACACGATGTCACCTATGAAAATTCCCAGGCGCGTGAGCGCACACAGGTGCTTATGGATAAGGCAAATCAATATAACGGAATAGTTATCGGCACGGGCGACCTTTCCGAGCTTGCTCTCGGCTGGGCAACATATAACGGCGACCATATGTCGATGTACGGCGTCAACTGTTCGATACCGAAAACACTTGTCCGCTATCTTGTGGCTTATGAGGCTGAAAATTCCTCGGCTTCGGCTATTTTAAAGGACATTCTCGACACTCCCGTAAGCCCCGAGCTTATCCCCGCCGAAAACGGAAATATAACACAGAAGACCGAAGATTTGGTAGGACCTTATGAATTACACGACTTCTTCCTATATTATTTCTTCCGTTTCGGATATTCGCCAAAGAAAATTCTGCGTATAGCAAAATTATCCTTTGACGGAAAATATGATGAAGAAACAATAAAGAAATGGCTTAAAACATTCATAAAAAGGTTCTTCTCACAGCAGTTCAAGCGTTCCTGCCTGCCCGACGGCTGTAAGGTAGGTTCCGTAACTCTTTCTCCGAGGGGCGACCTTCGTATGCCGAGCGACGCTGTTTCTGCTTTGTGGCTCAAAGAGCTTGAATAACCCCTGTTATGAGGTGAAATTATGTCAAAAAAACAATGTTTTGATAACAGAGAGCTTTCGTGGCTCAAATTCAACGAGCGCGTTCTTGAAGAAGCAAGGGACGAAAATGTTCCCCTTTGCGAAAGGCTCACCTTTGCGTCGATTTTTCAGAGCAACCTTGACGAATTTTTTATGGTGCGTGTAGGTTCTCTGTTCGATAAAATGCTTGTAGACCCCGATGAAAAGGAAAACAAGACCGATAAAACCGCCAAGGAGCAGATTGATGAGATTTTTCCTATTGCAAGCGCGCTTTCTGCTCAGAACGGAGAGGCTTATTATAAGATAATAGAAAAGCTTGCCGATTACGGCGTTGAGCAAGTCAATTTCAGAGATGTGTCGGGCGCTGAGGAAAAATATCTTTCAACATACTTCGCAACCGAGATAAAGCCTTTGCTGTCCCCACAGATAATAGACAAAAAGCACCCGTTTCCTTTTCTTAAAAATAAAGAGATTTACGCCGTTGTTTATATTGAAACAAAGGGCGGTTCGGCAAAGCTTGGAATAGTTCCTTGCGCAAACGGAGTGTTTGAAAGAGTTATCTTTCTTCCGTCGCAGGGCAAAAAGCGTTTTATGCTTGCCGAGGAACTTATTCTTCACTATGTTCCGACAGTTTTTGAAGGGTACAACATTCTTTCAAAATCTTTAATACGCATAACGAGAAATGCCGATATAGACCCCAACGAGTCGCTTGACCACGATGTTGACGATTTCAGAGAGGCTATGGAGGAACTTCTGCGCAAAAGAAAAAAGCTTTCTCCCGTCAGAATGGAATACACAAGAAAGCTTGGCGACGCGGCTCTTAAATTTATCTGCGAAAATCTTGAGATAGAAAAGTGGCAGACCTATCAGATAAAGGCTCCTCTGGACCTTTCATTCGTCTTTTCACTAAGCGCAAGGCTTTCCGATTACCCCGAGCTTTTCTTTAACAGAAGAGTTCCGCAGAAATCGCCCGATATTCCCGAAAACTGCTCTGTTATCAGCAGGATTGAAAAGGGTGATGTTCTTCTGTCCTATCCCTATCAGAGCATAAAGCCGTTTATAAATCTTCTTAAAGAAGCAGGTTCGGATAAGGATGTCGTTTCGATAAAGATAACCCTTTACCGCGTTGCAAAAAACAGTAAGATTATAGAGGCTCTCATCGACGCCGCCGAAAACGGCAAAGAAGTCCTTGTTCTTGTCGAGCTTCGCGCGCGATTTGACGAAGAAAACAACATCGGCTGGTCAAAACAGCTTGAAGACGCAGGCTGTACCGTAATTTACGGACTTGATATGCTCAAAGTACATTCAAAGCTTCTTCTCATCACCAAAAAAAGCGGCAGCGGAGTAAAATTCATAACCCAGGTAGGAACGGGCAACTATAACGAAAAAACATCGGCACTTTATACCGACCTTTCGCTTATGACAGCTTCGACCGAGATAGGTCTTGAAGCGGTAAATATCTTTAACGCGCTCTCCCTCGGCAACTGCGTTGAGCATACAAATCATCTTCTTGTTGCACCGAAGTGCCTGCAAAATAAAATTATTGCAATGATAGATGACGAGATAGACTCCGCAATGTCGGGCAACCCCGCATATATCGGACTGAAGCTTAATTCGCTCACTGATAAGGTAATTATCGACAAGCTTATTGAAGCCTCAAAGGCAGGGGTGAAAATCGACCTTGTCATAAGGGGAATATGCTGTCTTGTTTCGGGTGTCAAGGACTATACCGAAAACATTACCGTTACAAGCATTGTCGGAAGATACCTTGAACATTCAAGAATTTATATTTTCGGACAGGGCGAAAAGCGCAGAGTTTATATTTCCTCGGCGGACTTTATGACAAGAAATACATTAAGACGAGTTGAAGTCGCCGTTCCCGTTTACGATAAATCCATAGCAGACAGAATTTGCGGAATTTTCTCAACTCTGCTTGCCGATAATGTCAAGGCGAGAGTTCAGGGCAACGACGGTATTTATCGTTATAAGAAAGATAATTCGTCAGAAAAAATCAATGCGCAGGAGCTTTTCTTTGAAAAAGCCTACGAGGACGCGGCAAAAATAAAAGAAACTGCCCCGACAGAGAAGAAAACTTCATTCATTAAAAAAATCAAGTCAATATTTGCAAAATAAATAAAGCTCCCGAACTTGAATCGGGAGCTTTTACTTATTCTATAACCATAACATCATCAAAAACAGCCTGATATTTCGGCGGAATTGAGCGGTTTATGTGACACTTTCCGAAAAACCATTTCTTATATTCGCAGGAGTCTTTCAGCTTGTCAAAATATGCGCCCATTTCGCTCTTCTGCTTTGTGTCAACCTGCAAAAATTCCTTTAATGTCGCAGGAGGCTCGTGAGTAACTATGTAATCGACCTTGTTTCCGATATTCGCAAGGTTATCTATTGCGTGTTCAATCTCTTCTTCCGACGGAGTTTCCGTTTCCCACCAGTTGTTACGCTCTTTTTTAAAATCCTTGTCCTCGCTCTGTCCTCCGCCGAATGTGAAAATCTTTTTGCCGTCAATGTCAAAAAGCTCGCCTCTCATCAGCTGACGAAGATTGCCCGAAATTACTCTTGTCTTTCCGCCGTTCCATTCTTCAACGGGGTAGCTTTCAAGCAAGTCAAAGTTTTCGTGACAGCCGTCAACAAAAAGGACATTGTATTTTTTCTTGCCAAGAGCTTTAAGAACAGACCTTTCCTTTGCCGAACCGTCCCATATACATCCGAAATCTCCGCATACGATAAGGCTGTCGCCCTTTTTGAGCTTTCTGATATTTTTATGACCAAAACGGGAAATTTCTCCGTGAAGGTCACCTGTGATACAAATCATAAATTCACTCCCAAAATACTATATATTGTGGCAATAAAAGTATTATACCACAATTTTTTACAAAGGTAAAGACTTTTTTGTAATAATCTTGTAACCAAAAAAGGTCTTTTCTTTTTGAAAAATATTTGTTATAATGTAAAAAAAGGCTATTGACCTTTAAAATATCAAGGGAGAATAAGGAATGAAAAAAATATCTTTTGTTTTGGTGTTTACGCTTATAATGTCAATGTTCACAAGCGTTGCCGTTTCCGCATTGACTTTTACCCCTAATACCGAGGTTTACAGCGAGGCGGCTTATCTTGTCAATCTTGACACGAACACCGTTATATATGAAAAAAATCCCGATAAGGTAATGTATCCGGCGTCACTTACAAAAATAATGACGGCGATTATTGCTATTGAAAATATCGACGACCTTTCGGGCACTCAGATAGAGGCTCCGTCCTATATTTTTGACGAGCTTTATCAGACGGGCGCGTCCACAGCCGATTTCAGACCGCGTGAGGTTGCAACGGCGGAAGAACTTCTTTACGGTCTTATGTTGCAGTCTGCGTGCGAGGCGGGAAGTATCCTTGCCGATTATGTTGGGGGAAGCGTTGAAGGCTTTGTTGAGATGATGAACAACAAAGCGGCGGAGCTTGGTTGTGAAAATACACATTTTGTCAACGCTCACGGACTTCACAATCCCGAACAGTACACAACCGCAAAGGATATGGCAAAAATTATGGAATATGCAATATCCTTGCCCGAATTTAAGAAGATAGCAAGCACATACAGCTATGAAATAGCCGCAAACAATAAGCATACAGAGCCGAGAAATATATACCATACAAACAAAATGCTCCTGCGTACAAGCGATTATTACTATGAACCGATAGGAGCGAGCAAGACGGGAACAACCGACGAAGCGGGCAGATGCCTTGCGTCAACGGCAAGCTTCGGCGGATATAATTATCTTCTTGTCACTTTGGGCGGACCTATGAAGGACGCCGACGGAAATAATTTACAAAGCGCGTTTCTTGATGCAAAATCTCTTTACGAATGGGCGTTCACTTATTTCAGAGAAACGACCATTCTGCAGGTTACAGAAGAACTTGGCGAAGTGGCAGTAAAATATTCGGCAGGAAGCGACCATATTCTCGTTCACCCCGAACACGGCTTTGAAATGTTCTGGCCCACATCTATAGAAACCTCGGTTATTGAAAAGAAGGTAAATCTTCCCAAAGAAATCGAGGCTCCCGTTAAAACAGGTGATAAGATAGGTACTCTTGAACTACGCTGTTCGGGCGAAACTCTTGCCGAGATAAACCTTGTCGCCTCGCAGGGAGTTGAAAAATCATCTCTTGCATATAATCTCGACCTTATCAAGAAATTTTTCTCGTCGATATGGTTTAAGGTTACGATAGGAGTAATACTTGTCCTTGTCGGCGGATACATTGCGCTTGTGATTATTGTCAATAACAACAAGAAAAAACGCCGCAGAATGAAGCATTCGTCAAGACCTATGAACAGACCAAGACCTCCGCGAAGCTAAATCAAGGTAATTTTATAGTTGAATATCACTAAAATCTCTCTTTTGTTTTGTGCAAAAGAGAGATTTTTTGTTTTTATCAAAATTTTTTGAAAAATTCTATGGTGAAAATAACTAATTAACAAGATATATTGCAGGAAAAATATTCCGCACACTATATCTTGTGGTCTATTTTAATAAACCTTATTTTTAAAAACGGAATATATGTTCTCCGAAACATATATTCCGTTCTTCGATAAAGTGTTGATAAATGCGAAAATACGCGGTTTGTATAATTTTTCAGGCAATATTTTATAAAGAAATTTGTTGTCACAAAATTCTCCTGGAAAAAATGCACCTCAAAATATAGGGATTTTTTTTATTGCATTTGTCCTTTTTATGATGTATAATAACACAAAAGTGGTGAAGTGTGGTGATGAATGTCACTGAGTGGTGATTTTCAACACTTTCAACAGAGTTTTCAACATAAGAGAAAAAGAGGTGAGAAAGCGTGTCTGCAAAGGCTTTAATGGGTATTTACAAACATACCGTTGACGCAAAAGGTCGAATGGCGTTTCCGAATAAGCTAAGGGATACGCTGGGCTCACAGTTCATAGTTACGATAGGTTTTGAAGGTTGCCTCTATGTTTATTCAGAGGAAGAATGGGAAATTTTCACGGACAAGCTCAAAACCCTCGGCGGTTCTCTTGCAAAGGCGGCAAAGAAAAAATACGCCGCAAACGCAGTTTTTGCCGAAACAGACTCGCAGGGAAGAATACTTATTCCGCAGAATCTTCGCGAACACGCCGACCTCGGACACGATGTAGTAGTAATAGGTAATATAAACCGCGCTGAAATATGGAACCCTGACAGATGGAACAAGTTCAACGAGGAATATTCCGACGAAGAACTTGCCGCCGCTTTGGAGGATATTGATATTTAATGGAATTTTCACATAAACCCGTTATGCTCAATGAGTGTATCGAAGGTCTGAATATAAATCCTTGCGGAATATATCTTGACGGTACCGCAGGCGGAGCGGGACATTCCCGTGAAATAGCAAAAAGGCTCACAACGGGCAGACTTATCGCTCTTGACAGAGACCCCGACGCTGTCGCCGTTGCAACAGAAAGGCTCAAAGACTTTAACGCAACGGTCGTCAACTGCAATTATTCGGAGCTTGACAGAGCGTTGTCTGACCTTCAGATAGAAAAGGTTGACGGAATACTGATGGACCTTGGAGTGTCATCGTTTCAGCTTGACAATGCCGAAAGAGGATTTTCGTACCACTATGACGCACCGCTTGATATGAGAATGTCAAAATCGGGAATATCGGCAAAAGATATCGTGAATGAATATTCCTATGCCGAACTCTCAAAAATAATATTTGAATACGGCGAAGAAAAATTCGCAAGAAGTATTGCAAACAATATTATAAAAGCAAGGGAGCAGAAAACCATTGAAACTACTCTCGAACTTGCAGAGATTATAAAGAATTCCGTTCCGCAAAAGGCAAGAAGAGAAAAGAACCCCTGCAAAAAAACATTTCAGGCGATAAGAATGGAAGTCAACGGAGAGCTTTCGCATCTGTCAGAAGGTCTTGACAAGGCTTTTGACGCTTTGAAAATCGGCGGAAGACTTTGTGTTATCACATTCCATTCGTTAGAGGACAGGCTTGTAAAGCAACGCTTTGCGTCTTTCTGCACAGGCTGTACCTGTCCGCCCGAATTTCCCGTCTGCGTTTGTCATAAATTACCGCAGGGAAAACTGATAAATAAAAAACCCATTGAAGCTTCTGAGGAAGAACTCAACGAAAACAACAGAAGCCGAAGTGCAAAATTAAGGATAATAGAAAGGATAAGGCGCGATGAGCAAACAGACTAATCTTGCTTACGATTTGTCAAGATATGAATATAATAAAGTTCAGGCAGAGCCAAAGCGCGAGCAGATGATAAAGCGTTCGACAAAGGCTGTTCCCGCAGGATTTTCTGCGTTCAGAACAGTAATGGCTATATTTGTTGCAGGCGCGCTTATGTGCTTTGTGCTTTACGGAAAGGCAGAAGAAACCACTCTCCAGGCACAGCTCACCGCTATGAACAAGGCTGTCGATGTTGAATACAGCAACGGAGTGAGAATGAAAGCGGAGCTTGACGGAAGAACTTCCATTGAGGCTGTCGAGGAATACGCTGAGAATGTTTTAGGTCTTAAAAAGCTCGATAAATCACAGGTTGAGTATGTCAGCCTGCAAAATAATGATGTTATAGAGATTGCAAAGGCGGAGTCAAACACTTTTGTAAATGTTAAGAATAAGTTTTATGAGCTGTTGGAATATCTTGGCGGATAAAACAATACTATGGATACATAAGGGGCGGTAAAGGCTTGAACGCACAGCGTTTATCCGAACTGCCCCGAATGTGCTTTTATCGCCGTTTGAAAATTTTTTCTAAGGGAGGGTCAAAAAGAACGATATGCCTACAAAGCAGATGAAATTCCGTTTGAATATTATTGTTTCCGCAGTATTTCTGGTTGTTATAGCGTGGGTAGTGATAAAGCTTTTTGCGACTTCCGTTACCGACAGCGCAACATATCGCGCAAAGGCTAACAGCAGTCAGTTCAGAAGCGTTACGATACCTGCCAAAAGAGGAGCAATATATGCCTCTAACGGCGATGTTCTCGCTCAGTCGGCAACCGTTTATAATATCATCCTTGACCCAACCGTTTACCGCAGCGGAGAATATACTCTTGAAAAAACTACCGCTCTTGCAAAAAAACTCAACGAAATGTTCGGTGTTGACGAGCAGAAGTTTATGAGTATGACCGAAGTTACAGGTGCAGGCGCCAATTATCAGAAGGTTGCCGCAAGGGTTGAAAAGAGCGCTGCAGATAAGCTTACGGAATATCTTATCGAGCAGGAAATATCAACATACGCTCTTTACACCGAACAATCGACAAGAAGATACTATCCGCAGAACGAACTGGGAGCAAGCGTAATAGGCTTTCTTAACGGCGACGGCGACGGAGTTTACGGGCTTGAAGCTTATTATGACGATTATCTTGCTGGCGTTGACGGCAGAATAATATCCGCAAGAAACGCAAAGGGACAAGAAATGCCCTATAAATACGAGCGTGTTTTTGACGCTCAGGACGGTAACTCCATTTATCTCACAATAGACACTACTCTGCAATATTACACAGAGAGAGAACTCCGCAACGCTGTTATGACTCATAATCCCGAAAACAGAGCGTGCGCGATAATAATGAACTGCAAAACGGGAGCAATTCTTGCAATGGCTACCTGCCCCGGCTTTGACCTTAACAATCCTGCCGAAATTTATGACGAGAATAAAGCTCTTTATCTTGACGAACTCAAAAACAATCCTGAAACTGCCGCTCTATATGAAGAAGAATACGCAAAAGCAAGAGAGGCACAGTGGAAGAATAAGGCTATAACCGAGCTTTACTTCCCCGGTTCCGTTTTCAAGGTAATAACGGGCGCTTCGGCTTATGAAGAAAGACTTATCAATAAGGACTCTACCTTTTACTGTCATACAATGAATGTCAGCGGAGTGGATTTTCACTGCTGGCAGCATAAATACAGTCACGGTTCGCAGGACCTTACAAAAGCGATGACAAACTCCTGCAACCCTGCTTTTATCCAGATAGGCGAACTGCTTGGAAAAGAAAAGTTCTCGGCTTATTATGACGCTTTCGGCTTTACGGGAAAAACGGGAATAGACCTTCCCGGCGAAGCAAAATCTTCAATTTATTATCAGGTCGAGGATATGGGCCCCGTCGAGCTTGCTTCAAGCTCTTTCGGTCAGACAAACAAGGTTACTCCCATTCAGATGATAACGGCTTATGCCGCGGCTGTAAACGGCGGATACCTTATGACGCCCTATGTTGTCGATAAAATAGTCGACGAGAACGGAACTATCGTAAAGTCCGTGGAGCCGAATGTAAGACGGCGGGTTTTAAGCGAAGAAACTTCGGCTTATATGAGGACCGTTCTTGAAAGCGTTGTAAACAATAACGGCGGAAGTAACTCGTACATACAGGGCTACCGCATAGGCGGAAAGTCGGGAACATCGGAAAAGCAGGATGAAAACCGTGCCGAAAATCGTTCCGACCTTTATGTTTCGTCTTATGTCGGCTTTGCTCCTGCCGACGACCCCGAGATAATAATGCTTGTAATGGTTGACAGACCTACGGGCGCTGATTATTACGGAAGCGTCGTTGCTTCTCCTGTCGTAACGAATACATTCAAGGACGCTCTGCCTTATCTTGGCTATCTCCCTTCATACAGCGAAGAGGAATACGCAAGAATTCCGATTTATGTTCAGGACCTTTCGGGACTTTCGGTTGATGTTGCAAAGAACAGAGCCGAGAGCGACGGACTTAAAGTCAAGGTTATAGGCAACGGAGATTATGTTCTCTCTCAGACGCCTGCAAGAAGCTCGTCAATATCGAGAGGAGGAACAATCGTCCTTTACACCGAAGAAGGCTTTAAGGAAGAATATACCACTGTTCCGAATGTTGTGGGCGAGACGGTATCTGAAGCAAACAGAATTCTCGTTGAAGCGGGACTTAATGTCAAGCTTTCGGGAGCGTCGTCAAGAACAGACGCTACTGCACTTATGCAGAACTGGGGCGAGGGTTGTCAGGTTCCCGTCGGAACGGTTGTCGAGGTAACCTTTGCGGTACACGACAGAACAGGCTAAAAAAGAAAGGCGGCGAAAAAATGAGACTTCACGATTTGCTTGAAAATAAGATAAGGACATCTCTGCCCGATATAAACATAAGCGGAGTTACAGATAATACAAAAGAAATAAGCGAGGGCGTGCTGTTCTTCTGCGTTAAAGGCAGAAGCTTTGACGGACACGATTTTGCAAAAGAGGCAATAGAAAAAGGCGCGGCGGCGGTTGTCACCGAGCGCGACCTTGGAATAGAAAATCAGATAATTGTTGACGATACAAGAAAAGCTTACGGAGAAATCTGCGCAAGCTGGTATAATCACCCCGAAAGAAAATTAAAGCTTATCGGAGTAACAGGCACAAACGGAAAGACCACTATGACTACTCTCATAAAAGAGATACTCACAAAAAGCGGTCACCGTGTAGGTCTTATCGGCACAATTCAGAATGAAATAATGGATAAAGTATATCATACAGATAAAACCTCACCTCTTGTAAAAGACTATATGGAGCTTCTTTCCGAAATGGTGAAAGCAGGTTGCGATTGCGCCGTTATGGAGGTTTCATCATTCGCCCTTGAACAGTACAGAATAGGTCCGTCGCATTTTCGTGTTGCAGTTTTCACAAATCTCACTCAGGACCACCTTGATTATCACAACGGTATGGAAGAATACTACAACGCAAAAAAACTGCTCTTTTCAAGATGCGATACAGCTATTGTCAACATTGACGACGAATACGGCAAACGACTTTTTTCAGAGATAAAATGCAATAAAAAAAGCTGTTCTTTAAAAGGCGACGCCGATTATCGCGCCGAAGATATTAAAATAACTCACGACAGCCTTTGCTATAATGTTGTTACAGCAGAAAAAAGTCTGCCCGTGTCGCTTAAAATGACGGGCGAGTTCAACATTATGAACTCTATGCAGGCTGCGGCGGCTTGTATGGAGGTGCGTATCCCCGATGAAAAAATATCGTCGGCACTTTCTTCCGTTTCGGGAGTAAAGGGAAGATGTGAAATAATTCCCACGGGCAAGGATTTCACGGTTATATGCGATTATGCACACAGCCCCGACGGTATAAAGAATATTCTTTCGGCTTTAAAACCCTTTGCAAAGAACAGACTTATCTGCCTTTTCGGCTGCGGAGGAAACCGCGATAAAACAAAGCGTCCAAAGATGGCGGCGGCGGCAGCGGAATATGCCGACAGAATTATCGTAACATCGGATAACCCCCGCAACGAAGAACCATCGGATATTATCAAAGATATCTTAGTCGGACTTGAAAACACAAATGTCCCCTATGATACGATAGAAAATCGAAAAGAAGCTATAAAACACGCTCTAATGATTGGCGAAAAAGGAGATATTATCGTCCTTGCGGGAAAAGGTCACGAGGATTATCAGATTTTAAAGAATAATGAAAAAATCCATTTTGACGAGCGTGAGATAGTAGCAGAACTTATAAAGGAAATATAGGAGTTTTTTATGCTTGCAATGTCACTTTCCGAAATAGCTTCCGTACTCGGCAGAGAAATCTCTGTCGAAAAGGAAGTCAAAGCAATATGCACCGATATTGAAGAGGTAACCGAGAGCTGTCTCTTTGTTGCTCTTAAAGAGCAGGAAAGCGACGGTCACGGTTTTGTGCGCCGTGCCGTTGAATGTGGAGCGGTTGCCGCCGTTACTGAATTTCAGATAGGAAATATGCCTTGTATCACTGTTGACAACACTCACAAGGCTTTGCTTGACATTGCAAGATATTACAGAAAAAAGTTTTCTCCGATAGTTGTCGGCGTTACGGGAAGTATAGGAAAGACTACGACAAAAGAGATGATATACCTTGCTCTTTCGTCAAAATACAACACCATTGTGAGCGAATCGTCAAGAAAAGACAATACTCTTTCGGTAGTTAAAACAGTTCTTGATATGGATAATTCCTGCGAGGCGGCAGTTATTGAAATGGGTATGATGCGTTTTGGGGAAATAAACAGACAAAGTGCCGTAGCAAAGCCTACTGTTGCCGTAATAACAAATATCGGCTTTTCTCATATAGAAAATCTCGGCTCTCAGGATGGTATACTCAAAGCAAAGCTTGAAATATTAAACGGAATGGAAAGCGACTCTCCGTT
>CALZLD010000042.1 GCA_945788225.1 uncultured Clostridia bacterium | reverse complement strand
GACATTCTTCCGAATGATACGATTAGTCCCAGAGGGAGAGAAAATAAAAGAGTAAGCGCAAAAATAGCAAAAGATGTTACAAGTCCCGTCAGAAGTTCTCTCATCATAGTTGCAAAGCTCATACTGCAAAACCTCTCATAATCAAAGTAAAAAGGGCAAGGTGAGCTTTCGCTCAGAATGCCCTGTTTTTAATGCCGGATTAGTTAAAATTATTCTGCGACTTCTATTGTGCAGACATCATAGCCGAACCATTTTTCAGAAATCTGCTTGAAGGTACCGTCCTTAACCATTTCTTCAAGAGTTTTCTGAACTTCGTCGCGGAGCTCTGTGTTTCCGAGAAGGAAACCGACGCCGTACTGCTCTTCAACGATAGGCTCTTCAAGAATAACAAATTCGCCGTCTCTGCCTTCCATCTGGAATCTTGCTACGCCGATGTCCATTGCGATAGCGTCAACCGAACCTGCGTCAAGGTCCATAAAAGCGGTGTTGTACTGTGCACAAGTAAGAAGGTCTGCAAAGGACTCTCTGAGTTCCTTGTATTCGTCCTCTTTAAGAGCGTTGAGAGCCGCAGAGTCAGCCTGAGCCGTAACATACTTGCCTTTAAGGTCAGCCTGAGTCTTTATTCCCGAATCAGCTCTTACTACAAATACCTGAGAGTTGTCCATATAAGGGGTTGTCCAGGTGTAGTTGTTCTCTCTGCCGTTCATTGTAAAGCCGTTCCAGATGCAGTCTATCGAGCCCGATGAAAGCTCAAGGTCTTTCTGGTCCCAGTCGATAGGCTGAAGCTTTATCTCTTTGCCCATACGCTTTGCACATTCCTTAGCCATTTCAATGTCAAAGCCTGTGAATTCTCCGTTCTCGTCAACATATCCGAAGGGAGGAAAATCCTGGTCAAAGCCGACTGTAAATGTTTTGTCTTCTTCTTTCGCTCTTGCGCAACCGATAAGCGCCGCAACGGCAATAAGACCTGCCACTGCAAAAGCGGTAAATTTTTTGAAATTCATATCCTTTTACTCCTCAAAAATAATATCATATACCGATATGTTAGCATATCAGCGGGGTAAAGTCAATAAAACGGGTAATAAATCGTCATTTTCAATACAATTACATAGATAATAAGAAATTTTTTATAGTATTTTATGGGACAATTTTTCATTTTTATAATTTATTTCCGTTTATTACATATATTGTGGCAAAATTATTAAAAGCACCTATAAATTGAACACATTATGATATAGAAAAAGCCTATATATAGTTTGTATTTTCCGATATAATACTGAATAAGCCGTTTGAATGTGAACGGTCAAGGCGTAAAATCAGGGAGTGAAATGTATATGGAAAAAAAGTCTGTTCACGGTGTTATCTTAACCCTCAATATATAAGTCAGCTTTTCAAAAACGAGATAGGCATGAATTTTCTTACATATCTCACAAGTATCCGTATGGAGCAGGCAAAAAAGCTTCTGCTGACGACTTCTCTTTCTATTACTGAAATTTCAGAGCGTTCGGGATATAAAGATTACAGAGTGTTCACAAAGGTGTTCAAAAAATCCGAGGGTATAACGCCGTCGCAGTATCGACGCGACTTTTTGCAGTAAAAACAAAAACAGATGTATGCAACAACATACATCTGTTTTTTGATTTCTTTTAAGAGATTAAGTCCTGAACTTTGAAACTTCTCTTTGAAGTATTCCCGCCTGGGTTTTAAGATGATTGCTCGAAGCGGCGCTTTCTTGTGCCGACGCAGAATTCGACTGAATAGTGTTTGTGATATGTTCAAGACCTGTGTTTATATCGTTTATCGCTATTGCCTGTTTCTGTGAAGCCTCTGAGATATTCTTCATAAGGTGAGCAAATTCGTTTACGGACTCATCGATAACGCTGAACGACTGCTCTGTTTCTTCAACTGTCTTTGAACCGTGGTTAACGGCAAGACTGCTCTTTTCAATAAGCTGCATTGTTTCCTTTGCGGCTTCCGAAGAACGCGCCGCAAGAGTTCTTACTTCATCAGCGACAACGGCAAAGCCCTTTCCTGCCGAGCCTGCTCTTGCCGCCTCGACAGCGGCGTTAAGAGCGAGAATATTTGTCTGGAACGCAATATCCTCGATAATTCCGACAATTTTCTGAATTTCATCGGAGGTTGCCTTTATTTCGTCCATAGACCTTGTCATTTCCTTTATTGTTTCGCCGCCCGTTGTGATACTTTCCACAACGCCCTCCATAAGCTTTGTCGCCTTTGCTGTATCTTCACTGTTGCGCTCGACTGTTGCTTTGATGTCAGCTGTCATCGAGTTGATTTCTTCAATAGCCGCCGCCTCGTTTGAAGCGTTGTCGGCAAGAAGCTGAGCGCCCGAAGAAAGCGCGCCCGAACCGTTGAGCACCTGCGCTCCGACAGCGTTTATATTGGTCATTGTGGCTTTAAGATTTTCGCTTATTCCGTCAAGAGAATGTTTTATTCCCACAAAATCGCCCGAATACTTTACCTTGCTCTTGACTGCAAGGTTGCCTTCGGAAAGCTCTGAAAGAACATAGTCAATATCGCTTATGTAAAGAGAGAGCGCCTCGACTGTCTTTGCAAGCGATTCCGAAAGAAGCTGTGTTTCATCGCCTCTGTGGCTTTCCTCACATTCTGAAGAAAGGTCGCCCTCGGAGAGCTTTGAAAGTCTTTCCGCAGCATTCGCAAGAGGCTTTGCTATGGTAGTGGAAACACCGTATGCCGTTATTGTAACTGACGCCATACAAAATACAAAGATAATTGCAACCGTTATTAACAGTTTGAAAAATGCTTTGAAAATATTTGAATACGCTCCCACATATACGGCATAAAGTCCGCTTTCGCCTATTTCTGCCGAGCAGACAAGGGATTTTTCGCCGAACAGACCGCAATATGCTTTAATGTGTTCGTCATTTTCGGATATTGCTCCTATTATATTTTCAAAGCCGAAATCCTTTTCAACGGTCATCTTTTCGCTTATATCCGATGAGGTAACAATGATATTTCCGTTTTTGTCGGTGATGAAAACAACCTCGTTCTCGTTGCCCGACATTCCCGAGAGATAAGCGCCGAGATAGTCGTATTCAAGCTCGCCTAAGATTATGCTTGCACCGTTGTTGTATGCGGCAAGGGTAACTATCTCTCCGTCGGGGTTTTTAACGGCAGGAAGAAAAGTCATTCCGCCATTTTCTATCGAGGAAATAATATCGTCATAGCCCGAAAGGTCGTATCTGTTCTCGGAAAGGTAAGAAACACATTCAAAGGTGAGGTCGCCGTCATCGCTTACCTTTGCCTCGGCAATGCTTTCCGAAATATAGTCGTATTCGCCCTCAAGAGAAGAAGAAATGCTCTGAGATATGTTTGTTCCAAGCCTTACCGCGTCGTTGAATGTAAGCTTGTATGCACCTATCAGACATACGGTGATAAGCAATAAACCAAGTGCAAAAACGCTTGCTATGCAATAACGCATAAGTCTTTTTCTAAGTGTTGTTTTCATTTGTATCGTCCTTTCGTCTATTTTAAATATTCTTTTACCTTGTCAAGATATTTTTCCCCTGCTTTTCTGCCTAACTGATAAACTCGTTCAAGCTCGTCAGGGTCGTGTACGACAGCTTTTATGTTAAGCGGACATTCAGGCCTTATCACAAATATTTTTCCGCTTTTTTCAAGCTTTTCAATGCAGGAAAGCGTTTTATTATACATAATGTGTCTTTTTTCGACAGCTTTTAAAAGAGCAGGCTTGTCTCTCATCGTTATTCTCATAATCGGCAGAAATTTGTTCGGCTTTTTGACAAAGCCGTAAGGCTGGGTGAGTATCACGACAAGTTTATCGTAACCCCTGTTTATCATAAACTTAACGGGGATAGAGTCTGTTGTTCCGCCGTCTGAGAGAGAATACTTTCCGATATTGACATATCTTGTAACAAGCGGCATTGCCGCCGACGCTCTTATCCACTCGATATCGTTTCTTCCGCCGTCGCTGCATTTGTGGTATATGGGCTTTCCAGTATCGACATCGGTTGCTACGACATAGAACTCCATAGGATTGTTTTTGAAGGTCTCAGCGTCAAAGACATCAAGCTCTTCGGGGATTTTTCTGTAACAGAAGTCCGCGCCGTAAATATCGCCCGTTTTTATAAGAGAACGAAAGCTTGCGTATTCGGGGTGATTGCAGTATTTTTTGTTGTATCTTACCCCTCTGCCTATCTGTTTTGATTTATAGTTGCAACCGAATATCGCTCCTGCCGATACTCCCACAGCACCGTCAAATTCAATTCCGTTTTCCATAAAGACATCCATAATGCCAGAAGAGAACATTCCGCGCATAGAGCCGCCCTCTAAAACAAGACCTTTCATATAAAAACCTCTTTTTAAGAATATAATGATATTATATACCAAAAATCATTTTCAGTCTATACATTTGCAAAAAAATATGCTATAATAATGTAAAATTTTTTAAAAGGGGGAGATTTTATGCCGCACAGCTCGGGCGGAGGAAGTCACGGAGGAGGAAGCCACGGCGGAAGTCACAGCCACGGAGGCGGTGGCGGCGGAAGCTCACAGAGATATTCCGGCAGATATTTTCCCGGCGCAAGAAGATATATGTATCACCGCAGAAACGGCTCTGTCGGATATATATATTCAGATAAACCGATAAGAAAATCATCTGTCATCGAACTTATTATACAGCTTGTTATTCTAATTCCGTTTATGTTTATTCCGATAGTTTTTGTTCTTGCTTCGGGTATGAGCTTCGGTCCGCCAAAGCCGTTGAAAACTTTGCCTACATACGAACAAACCCATATTGCCGATAACATTGATGTAATAAACGAGCGTGAGCTTGAACCGATACTCGCGGAATTTCAGACAAAAACGGGTATATGCCCCTATGTTATGACCGTCAATAACGAGGACTGGCTGATGAATTATTCATCGCTTGAAAATTATGCATACGACCTTTATGTGAACACATTCGGCGATGAACAGCACTGGCTTATTGTTTATTCACAACCCGAAACCCCCGATGAAGATTTCAACAACTGGTACTGGGAGGGTATGCAGGGCGATAATACCGACAGAATACTGACGGGAAGCAAGGCGGATAAGTTCAATTCAACCTTACAGAGAAATCTTACAAAAAACGATGTTTCCGTTACAAAGGCTTTCTGTACTGCCTTTTCTGAGGCAAACGGATATATGATGGAAAGAAATACATCGCTTACCGATTTATTGCCTTTTGCGTTCTTTATTCTTATATGGGTGATTGTCATAGGCGCGAATATGGTGGGAATGATAGTCGCATTTGTAAGAGGCAGAAGGGACTATACGGAAGTTCCGAAAGACTATGTTTATACGGGCGATAACGACCCGTTCAATCCGTCCCCGTCGGAGCAGTACACAACATATTCAAGCAGTTATGTTGACACTTCAAAGGACGATTACGACGACCCGACGATTATAAAATAACAAAAATAGCGTTGCATCTAAAAAGGGTGTAACGCTATTTTTATTGACAAAAAAAGCAAGCGGAGCAGGTCTTGCCTCTATCTGTATTCTTGCCACAATGGTTATGGTGACTATCTCAACGACAACCTGCCTTTATATCGGCTCGGACGATATGATAAACAGCATATACCCAAGGGATATATGTATTGACAGCCGCACAAAAACTGGCGACAACGAGCTTTCGATTTCAAAGGTTACAGAAACGGTCTATGACAAGCTTTATAAATACGGAACATTGCCGCATCAAGGTGCTACTATTCTATCGTCACAAAGAAATAAAAGCTGTTTTGGGAGAAGGAAAAATGAAAGAAAGGACAGTCGGGGAAAGACGCTCCGACTGTCCTTTCTTATTTCTCTTTCGGCTTGAAAACAAGCGCAACGATAAATCCGCATATAATAGCCGCGCATATTCCTGCTGCGGCGGAGGAAAAACCGCCCGTAAATGCGCCTAAGATACCTTTTTCATCAACCGCCTTGCGAACACCCTCGGCAAGCAGGTTCCCAAACCCCGTCAATGGAACTGTCGCCCCTGCTCCTCCTATTTCAACAAGAGGAGCGTACACTCCGATAGCGCCGAGAATTACTCCCGCAACAACATACACGGTAAGTATTCTTGCAGGCGTCAGCTTTGTGTAGTCAATCAAAAGCTGTCCGATAAGGCAGAACGCTCCGCCGATTAAAAACGCCCAGAGATATTCAGTAAAATTTCCCATAAGTCCCCCTTAACATTCATAAGAAATGTGAATAAGATGCGCTATGCCGGGGATACTTTCACCCTGCTGTGAAGATGTCGTTGACATAAGCGCGCCCGTTGCTATAAAAAGCATATTCTTTATATCGCCCTCGCGGACAAGCGGAAGAAAATGTCCGCAAAGAATACTTGCAGAACAGCCACACCCTGAACCGCCTGCGTGGACATCCTGCTTTTCACGGTGAAACATCATCTTTCCGCAGTCCATATGCTTTGAACGGATGTCTATATTTTCTTTTTCAAGCAGTTCATACAAAAGCTCGCTGCCCACATACCCCAAGTCGCCCGTGACAATACAGTCGTAGTCAGACGGAGAAGTTTTCGTGTCGGTGAGAAAGGTCTTTATGGTATAAGCCGCCGCAGGAGCCATCGCCGCGCCCATATTGTTTGCGTCCGTTATGCCAAGGTCGACTATCTTTCCTATCGTAACTCCTCGGATATAGGGGGGTTCTGCCTTGGGGGTAACAATAGCGGCTCCCGACGCTGTGCAGGTCCACTGGGAAGTGGGCGTGCGCTGTCCGCCGTAGGAAAGAGGAAGTCTGAACTGCCTTTCTGCTGTGCAGAAGTGTGATGAAGTAACCGCAACTATATTCCCTCCCAGATTATTATCGGTCATAACCGCCGAAAGCAGAAGTGTTTCAGCCATTGTGGAGCAGGCACCGTAAACTATAAGAATTGGTATATTAAGGTCGCGTAGCCCGTAGGTCGTTCCCGTGCATTGATTTAAGAGGTCGCCCGCGAACATAAAATCAATGTCGTCGGGAGTAAGGTTGCCCTTTTGCATTGCAAGCTCGACGGTCATTTTTTGCATTTCACTCTCAGCCTTTTCCCAGGTGTCCTGCCCGAAGTGGCTGTCCTCCTCAACTTTATCAAAGATATGCCCCAATGGCCCGTCGCCCTCTTTTTTTCCCGCTATCGAAGCAAAATATGCAATGCTTGGCGGATTTGACATTGCAAAAGTGTTTTTTGATATTTTTATCGACATCAGAATGCCTCCGTAAAAATTTTTTCAACGGTAGTTTTTCCGATTTTTGAAAATATATTCATTTTATTTATGTTTCGCCAACGGATACTCCGTATCCTGTTTGGCGACCTTCTTTTTTGACAACAAAAAAGAAGGCAAAAAATCAGCTCAACGCAGTTGTCGCGTTTTGCCGCGACTTTCGCGAGTGAAAAAGTAGGTCGCTGTGCAAGGCTCTGAAAGAGCCGACGACGAAACCTAAACTAAAAGCACGCTTTTTTGCGTGCTTTTGAAAAATCTTTACTCCGATATAATTTTATAAGCTTCAGGTCTTCTGTCACGGAATACTCCCCACGACAGCCTTTTTTCAGCAATATCGTCAAGGTCAAATTCTTGTGTGAGCACTGCGTCGCCCTGTCTTTCTGCCACGGAAATTATTCCGCCCGTTTCGTCCGTTATGAACGAAGAGCCGTAAAAGCAGAGAGCGGATTTTTGTCCGCCGTTTTCTTTTGACGGAAGAACTTCTTCTGTGCCGTATCTGTTCGCCGCAATTACGGGAACGATATTCGCCGCCGAATGTCCCTGCATCGCCCTTTGCCAATGGGGCATACTGTCGCTTTCAAGAATAGGCTCCGAGCCTATTGCAGTAGGGTAGAAAAGAAGCTCTGCACCCATTATAGCCATAGCTCTTGCGGTTTCGGGGAACCACTGGTCCCAGCAGATGCCAACGCCTATTCTGCCGTATTTTGTATCCCACACCTTAAAACCGCTGTTTCCGGGAGTGAAATAAAATTTCTCCTGATAGTAATGGTCGTCGGGAATGTGCGTTTTGCGGTATACTCCGAGAACTTCGCCGTCTGCGTCAATAATTGCAACCGAATTATAAAGCACATTGCCGTCCTTTTCATAAAAGCTTATGGGCATTACGACAGAAAGCTCCTTTGCAACCTTTTTAAAGTGGATAACAGCGTCGTTTTCCCCGACGGGCTTTGCAAAGGCGTAGTATTCATATTGCCTTTCCTGACAAAAATACTGTCTTTCAAAAAGCTCGGGCAAGAGGATAATATTTGCGCCCTTTTCTGCCGCTTTTCTTACAAGCTTTTCGGCGTTCTCAATATTTTCAACCACATTTCTCGTGCATTGCATCTGAATAGCGGCGACTGTGACTTTTCGCATTTATCTCAACGCTCCTTTCGGTATCTGCTGTGTTATACAATGAATATTCCCTCCGCCGACGATAATATCCCTTGCTTTTATGGGGACAATCTTTCTTTCGGGACAAAGCTCTGTCATAATGTCCACGGCGCGCTTGTCGCTTTCTGCGTTTTCTCTGCCGAACTGCGGAAGTATCACTGAATTATTTGAAAAATAAAAGTTGACATAAGACGCCGCAAGCCGTTCCCCGACTTCTCTTGTGTCCTCGCCCTCTTCAAAAACATAGCCTTCCATATCGTCCTCGGTGACCAGAACGGGATAATCGGGGATAGGAAGTTTTATTATTTCAAGCTTTCTGCCCATAGCGTCTGTTACACTTGAAAGATAATCATAGCAAGCCTTTGAAAGCGGATACTGTGGGTCGTTTTCGTCATCTGTCCACGCAAGAACAACCTTTGCGGGAGCGACAAACGCGCAGACATTGTCAACATGCTCGTTTGTTTCATCGTTGTAAATTCCTCGTGGGAGCCACAAAACCTTTTTCGCTCCAAGGTAATCGCAGAGCTTTTTTTCAATCTCAGCTTTTGTAAGGTCGGGGTTTCTTCCGCGACTTAAAAGACAGCTTTCCGTTGTCATAACTGTGCCTTCGCCGTCGCTGTGAACAGAACCGCCCTCAAGCACAAAAGGCGAAGCGTCGTACATATTGCAGTCAATAGCGGAGCAGAATGCCTTTGCGAGTTTATCATCGTCCTCATAATCAGCATAAAGACCGTCAAAATTTCCGCCCCAGGCATTGAACTTCCAGTTTACGCCACAAACCTTGTCGCCGTTTCTGACAAATGTGGGTGCGGTATCTCTTGCCCAGGCGTCATTCTGCGGAATTTTAAAGAGCCTTACATTTTCTTCGCTGTCAAATATGTCGTGAGCCTTTTTCTCGGTGTTTTCGCTGACGATAAGGCAGACGGTTTCATCCTTTGCAATAGCTGAAATGATTTCTTTAAAAGCTTTCACGGCAGGCTCTGCGTTATGTGGCCACGAGCCTTTTCTTTCGGGGAAAATCATAATACAGCCGTCGTGCTCGGAATATTCTGAGGGCATAAAAAAGCCGTCGTTTAAAGGGGTACTGCTTATTATTTTCAAGATAAACGCTCCTTAAAATCGTTGTAGCCAAAACGCTTTATAACTTCACATTCTCCGTTTTCGTGAAGTATTGCAATGTCGGGGAGCGGCATACCGTTGAAGGTATTATTTTTCACTATAGAATATATTGCCATATCCTCAAAGCAAAGCTTGTCGCCGACAGAAAGTGCGTTGTCAAAGCTGTATTCGCCGATGACATCTCCCGCAAGACAGGTCTGTGATCCTAAGCGGTATGAAAATGCTTTCTCACCCTTTTCGCCCGAAAGATAAAGGGGCGGACGATAAGGCATTTCAAGAACATCGGGCATATGACAAGCGGCAGAGGTGTCAAGAATAGCAATCGGCATATCATTCTCGGTGATATCGAGAACGCTTGTTACAAGATAGCCTGCGTTTAGAGCGACAGCCTCGCCCGGCTCTAAAAATACTTCAACATTATACTTTTCCCTGATACGCTTAATGCAGTCCAAAAGCAACGGAATATCATAGTCCGACCTTGTTATGTGGTGACCTCCGCCAAAGTTTATCCATTCCATATCGTAAAGATATTTTCCGAACTTTTCTTCAACAGCGTCAAGCGTTTTTGCAAGGTCGTCGGAATTCTGTTCGCAAAGGGTGTGAAAATGAAGCCCCGAAACGCCCGCCAAATCAATTTTTTCAAAAGCTTTTAGTGTTATTCCAAGCCGTGACTTCGGCGAGCAGGGGTCGTATATTTCATGCCCCTCCTGCGTTGAACATTCGGGGTTTATGCGAAGTCCTATCTTTTTTCCTGCTTTGAGAACTTTATCTCTGAACCTTTCAAGCTGGCACCCTGAATTGAAGATGATATGTCCGCAATAGGATATAATCTCGTCAATCTCGTCATCACGGTAAGCGGCGGAAAAAACATGATTTTCGCGCCCCATACATTCATATCCGAGCCTTGCTTCATAAAGTCCGCTGCAAGCCGTTCCGCTTATATATTCTTTTATCAGAGGGTATACATAAAATGCCGAAAAAGCTTTCTGCGCAAGAAGAATTTTCGCTCCCGACTGCTCCTCGACGCTTTTTAGAATTTCAAGATTTTCTTTTATTCTTTTTTCGTCAATGACATATACGGGAGTTTTTACTCCCGAAAGTTTTTCATAAACCGATTTTTCCATACTATTCAACCGTAACGGGATTTTCGTCCACTATCCAGGGCAGACCGTATTTGTTGAGAGCGTCCATAAACGGGTCGGGATCGAATTCCTCAACATTGAATACGCCCGCTTTGCTCCAGGTTCCGCTTGCAACCATAGCAGTTCCAATCATAGCGGGAACTCCCGTTGTATAAGATACCGCCTGAGCGCCCGTTTCCTTGTAACATTCCTGATGGTCGCATATATTGTAGATGTATATTGTCTTTTCCTTGCCGTCCTTAATTCCCGTAAAGATACAGCCGATGTTCGTCTTGCCGACGGTGCGAGGACCTAACGAAGCAGGGTCGGGCAGAAGCGCTTTCAAAAATTTTATCGGAACAATTTCGTGTCCTTCAAATTCAACGGGTGTTGTGCCGAGCATACCAACATTCTGCAAGCAATTCATATGCATAAGATAGCTCTGTCCGAAGGTCATAAAGAATCTTATTCTCTTTACATTCGGAATGTTCTTTGCAAGGGACTCAATCTCCTCGTGGTGAAGAAGATACATATCCTTCATTCCCACTCCGTCAAAGTTGTATTCGCGCTTTATTTCCATAGGCTTTGTTTCAACCCACTTGCCGTCTTCCCAGTAAGAGCCGTTTGCCGAAACTTCTCTGAGGTTAATTTCGGGGTTGAAGTTTGTTGCAAAGGGGTAGCCGTGGTCACCGCCGTTGCAGTCAAGAATGTCGATATAGTGGATTTCGTCAAAATAATGTTTAAGAGCATAAGCTGTGAAAACGCTTGTAACACCGGGGTCAAAGCCTGTTCCTAAAAGGGCTGTCAGACCTTTTTCCTTGAATTTGTCCATATATGCCCACTGCCACGAGTAGTCAAAATATGCGGTAAAGCCTTTTTCCTTGCATCTCTTTTCGTATATTGCTCTCCATTCGGGGTCGTCTGTGTCCTCCGCCTCGTAGTTTGCAGTGTCAACATAGTTGGCGTTACATTCAAGACAAGCGTCCATAATGGTAAGGTCCTGATAGGGAAGAGCAACATTGAGAACAGTGTGGGGCTTGTATTCTTTCATAAGTGCAACCAGCGAGTCAAAGCTGTCCGCGTCAACAGTAGCTGTTGTAAGCTTTGCCGATGTTTTTGACGCAAGCTTTTGGGCAAGAGCGTCGCACTTTGACTTTGTTCTGCTTGCAATGCAGATTTCTGTGAAAATAGGGTTCTGACAACATTTGTGAATAGCGACTGTTGCGACTCCTCCGCAACCGATAACAAGTAATTTCATAATTCTATCTCCTTTATATCTTAATTCTTGCCCTCTTCTTCAAGAAGAAGGTCCTCAACATATTTCGGCAACATAAACGCTCCTCTGTGAAGGTGCGCCGAATAATACCAGGTTTTAAGACCTCTCTTGTTCCATCGTTCAGGGTCGAAGTCTTTCAGCGGATGATATTTTTTTGAAGCAAAGCCGAATAGCCAGTATCCCGACGGGCAGGTAGGAATGTGCGCCTGATAAACTCTGCTTATAGGGAAGCTTCTGAAAGCCTTGCGGTGCATTGTTCGGCAACTTTCTTCGTCAACATCAAAGAACGGACTTCCGTGCTGATAAACCATTATGCCGTCCTCTTTGAGCGCCTTGTAGCAACTGCCGTAAAATTCTTTTGTGAAAAGCCCCGCCGTGTATCCCAGAGGGTCCGTCGAGTCGTTTATTATAAGGTCGTATTCATTCTGCTTTCCGCGAAGAAAACGCAAACCGTCCCTGTAATAAATCTTCACTCTTTCATCGTCAAGTCCCCTTGCGTTATCGGGAAAAAACTCACGGCAGACCTTGACAAAAAGCTCGTCGGGCTCAACAACATCTATTTCTTCTATCTCGTCATAGTACGAAAGCTCTCTTGCTACTCCTCCGTCGCCTCCGCCTATAACAAGAACCTTTTTCACCGAGGGGTGAACAGCCATCGGAACATGGACTATCATCTCGTCGTAGGTGAACTCGTCCTTTTCAGAGAAGATAACGCTGCCGTCCGAGGTGAGAAATCTGCCGAACTCGACAGAATCAAAAACATCTATGCGCTGAAAATCGCTTGTTCCGCTGAAAAGCTGTTTTTCAACCCTTATTGACATTTTTACATTATTTGTGTGCATTTCGGAAAACCAGAAGTCCAAAGCGTTAATCCTCCTTTAAAACATTGAGCGTGTGAAGTTCGCAATCCTCGGGGCCCTGAAT
>CALZLD010000041.1 GCA_945788225.1 uncultured Clostridia bacterium | reverse complement strand
CCCTTATTTCCTCTTCTGTTCCCTTTATGATAAGATAGCATACGCTTCCCGTTCTCTCATAGTGAAGAACTTCAAGCCCCTCAAAATCCTCTTTGCTGTTATAGTCCACAGCAAACGCCGCCTGAACCTTATGTATGTTGCCCTTAACGCTGTCAAGGTCACGGTTGAAGAGTATCTTGCCCTTGTGAAGAAGTGCAACAGTATCGCAGACCTCGTTTATTTCCTTTAAGTTGTGGGACGAAATAACAACGGTAAGCTTTCTGTCAAGCATAGCGTCAACAAGCATTCTCTTTACGATAATTCTCATCGTCGGGTCAAGACCGTCAAAAGCTTCGTCAAGAAGAAGATAATCCGTCTTGCAGGCAAGACCTGTTATAACTACCGCCTGTCTTTTCATACCCTTTGAAAAACGGTCAATCCTCTTGTCAAGCGGAAGATTTATCTGCGTTCTCAGCTTTTCAAAAAGCTCCTCCGAAAAATTCGGGTAAAAGCCTTTATAAAACTCTTTAAGGTCTTTTAATGTGTATTTTGAAAACTGAACGGTTTCGTCGTCGATGAAAAATACACGCTCCTTGACAGAAACATTGTCAAATATATTTTCGCCGTCAATCGTCGCCGTTCCCTCTTCCTGCTTATATATACCCGATATAAGACGAAGTATTGTGGATTTTCCCGCGCCGTTTGAGCCTAAAAGTCCGAATGCCGTTCCCGACGGAACAGTAAGGTCGATATTGTCAAGCGCTATGAATTTATCGTCAAATCTTTTCGTCAATTCCTTTAATTCAATCATTTTTCTGCCCCCTTGCCAAAATTCTTTCGCTTAAAGTTTCAACCGATACTCCCACTTCAAGCGCGTCATCGACAGCCTTATCAAAGGCGTCAAGCTTTTTTCTGATTATTACTTCCTTGTCAATATCCCCCACAAAGCTTCCTCTGCCCGCAAGCGAATAGATAATGCCGTCGCGTTCAAGCTCGTTATAAGCTTTTGCTATTGTATTCGGGTTTACTCCCAAAGTCTTTGCCATTTCACGAACGCTTGGCAACTGGTCTCCCTTGTTGAGAATATGGTTCATCGCAAGCTCCACGATTTTTTTGTAAAGCTGTTCATAGATAGGTGCTCTGCTCTGTAAATCGATAGTGAACAAAACTCATTCCTCCTTTCATTTTTTCAGCGCCGACAATCCGACAACCGCAAGTGCCGCAACAATAACAACAATTATCGCTATCGCAATAAAAGCCATAATCCTTTCAACTTCCTTTCCGGAAAGCGATAATCAGCGCCGCGGTTATTCCGACAACAAGAACCAGCGCTGTAAGACATAACAACACCGCCATATAGCTCATCCCTATCATAAATTTTTTCTCCTTCCCTGTAATAACTGTATTAGTTATCATAGTACAGTTATAACACGCTTTGGGAATAATGTCAATAGCATTTTACAAAAAAATAAAAAAATTTGTATTGTCTTTTCAAAAGCGTTGCTGTATAATATGGTATTGTAAATTCAATATTATTATAACAGGGGCAAGAGAATGTCCCACAACTACCGCAATATTACATAATGCGCGGTGATATTTTAACGGAGGGAATTTTATGAGAAAAACCAAAATAGTCTGTACTGTCGGTCCTTCGACGGATAACAGAGAAGTGCTCAGAGATATTATGCTTGCGGGAATGAATGTTGCCCGTTTCAACTTTTCACACGGGGACTATGAAATACACAAAAAGCGTTTTGAAGAAATAGTTTCTCTGCGCGAGGAGCTTAATCTTCCCGTTGCGACAATGCTTGACACAAAGGGACCTGAAATAAGGCTAGGAAAGTTTGTCGACAACAAGCCCGTTACCCTCAAAGACGGCGACGAATACATTCTTACAACAGAAGAATGTCTTTGTGACGATAAAAAAGCGTTTATCACCTTTGCAAAACTGCCGCAGGATGTTACCGTCGGCACAAGAATACTCATCAACGACGGTCTTGTTGAGATGAAGGTCGAAAAAACTACTGCAACCGAAATTTTCTGCAAGGTAATCTACGGCGGAGTGATTTCAAACAACAAGGGCGTGAATGTCCCTGGAGTAGAGCTTTCAATGCCCTATCTTTCTGACAGAGATATGGAGGACCTTGAATTCGGCGCAAAAATGGGCTTTGACTTTATCGCCGCAAGCTTTGTGCGCTCATCGGCAGATATCAATTACCTCAGGAAATTCATAAAGTCAATAGGCTGGACAAATCCCCGTATCATTGCAAAGATAGAGAGCATTGACGGCGTTGAGAATATCGACGAGATTATAGAAGCGTCGGACGGTATAATGGTAGCGCGAGGAGATATGGGAGTAGAAATCCCTTTTGAAAAAATACCCGCAATTCAGAAAGAACTTATCAAAAAAGGCTACAATGCAGGCAAGCAGGTAATAACCGCTACTCAGATGCTTGAATCTATGATAACAAATCCAAGACCTACAAGAGCCGAGATAACAGACATTGCAAATGCAATCTATGACGGAACGAGCGCGATTATGCTTTCGGGCGAGACCGCCGCAGGCAAGCACCCCGTAGAAGCGGTAAAAACTATGGCGCTTATTGCTGAAACTACCGAAGAAGATATAAATTATGAGCACCGTTTTGCTCACCGTGACATTGAGGCAAGCCCCGATATTACGGGCGCTATATCCGTTGCAACGGTAACGACGGCGCACAGCCTTGAAGCAAAGGCGATAGTCACCGTCACAAAAACGGGAAAAACAGCGAGAATGATTTCAAAATACCGCCCTCATTGTATGATAATCGGATGTTCGCCGTCACCTGCCGTTTGCCGTCAGATGAATATGTCGTGGGGAGTGTCCCCCGTTCTCTGTGATGAAAAGACAAACACCGACGAGCTTTTTGACCACGCAATGAGCAGAGCGCTCGAACAGGGGCTTATCGAAAAAAGCGACAAAATAGTTATCACGGCAGGAATACCTCTCGGCATTTCGGGCACAACGAATATGCTTAAAGTGTCAACTGTCGAATAAGGTCTTGACAAGTCGATAAAAATAGTGTATAATGATTTCACAATCTAGGAAAAAGGGGAGCTTTTGAGAAAGGCTGAGAGGAAGTATTACCCGATTAGGTAACGAGCTTCGACCCATAACCTGATGCGGATAATGCCGACGTAGGAAAATATTTTGCTATTCCCATGCCGTCCGCATTTTCGGGCGGCATTTTTGCATTCTCCGAAAAAAAGAAAGGAAGTTTTTAAAATGAACAGCTCAAAAATCAGAACACTTGTGGAGGGCGCAATAATGGTAGCGCTCGCAACGGTACTCAGCTTTATCAAGGTGTATAAGCTCCCCTGGGGCGGCTCTATCACATTGCTCTCAATGCTGCCGATAGTAATTTTCAGCCTCAGACACGGCGTAGCAAAGGGCTTTGCGGTATCGTTCGTATACGCTCTTGTTCAGCTCGGTCAGGGAATAATCATTGACGGACTTTTTGCCTGGGGACTTACTCCCGCTATGCTCATCGGTTGCATTATGCTTGACTACATACTCGCTTATACAGGCCTTGGCATTGCAGGAATTTTCCGCGATAAAGGAACTGCCGGACACATTGCAGGTATCGTTATAGCAATTCTTATCAGACTTGCCTGCCACTTCCTCAGCGGAGTTATCATCTTTGCTTCGGCAGGAATGCTCTGGGAAGGCTTCTACACAGAAAACTCCTGGCTTTACAGCCTTATCTACAATGCGTCATATATGGTTCCCGAGCTTATCTTTACTCTTATCGGCGCAGTTGCACTTCTCAAAGTTCCCCAGACAAAGAAAATTATTCTCGGAGAATAATTTTGACTAATTGAATAATTTGTGATAGAATAGACTGAGTAGTAATACTCAGTCTATTTTTTCGGAGTGGATATTGTGGATTTTTCAGGTTGCAGCCTTTGTCCGAGAGAATGTAAAGCCGACCGCACAAAGCACAATGGCTTTTGCGGCGGCGGTGATAAAATAAAGATAGCAAGAGCTGCTCTGCATTTCTGGGAGGAGCCTTGTATCAGTGGCAAAAATGGTTCGGGGACTGTTTTCTTCTCCGGCTGTCAGCTCAAATGCTGTTTTTGTCAGAATTATAAAATAAGCGAAGAGGCTTTCGGCAAGGAAATTTCAACAGACCGTCTTTCTAAAATTTTTCTTGAACTTCAAGAAAAAGGCGCACATAACATAAATCTTGTCAGCGCAACACCTTATCTTCCGCTTGTTATAAACGCTCTTGACAATATAAATGGCAGACTTCATATCCCCGTGGTCTTTAATTCGGGCGGATATGAAAGCGTTGATACTCTTAAAACGCTGAAAGGCTATATTGACATATACCTCCCCGATATGAAATACTTAAACCCCGATATTGCCGAAAAATATTCGTCCGCAAGGGACTATCCCGATGTGGCGAAAAAGGCTCTTGATGAGATGTTCTCTCAGGTGGGAACGCCCGTTTTTGACAATGACGGCATTATGCAAAGAGGGATGATAATAAGACACCTTGCTTTGCCGAATAATCTTGACGACACATATTCGGTACTGAAATATATTTCGGAGCGTTTTCCCGATAATTCAGTTTTACTCTCACTTATGAGCCAGTACACACCCTGCCACAAAGCATTTTTGCATAAAGAAATAAGCAGAAGAATTTCAACCCTTGAATATGAAAAAGCGGTGGACTATGCACTGAGCCTCGGACTTAAAGGCTTTATGCAGGAGCGTTCATCGGCAAAGGAAGAATACACTCCCCCGTTTGACCTTGAAGGAGTTTAGAGAAAGGAGCAGAGCCTATGAATATGAATTTATTCATATCAAAGGATATTGAAGAAAATATCATAGACGCGGCAAAGGATTATTCCTGCCCGTCCCAGAGCGACTCCTTCAATGAAAGCTACCGCAAATGGAGAAGTGAAAGCAAATACGGTTTCAGCTTCGTCAAGGACGCGGATGTTCTCACATACATAGACGGAAAGGGCTTTGTTGACGACCGCCCCGAAAATGCCGAAAAAGAATGTCTTAAAAAGAATATGACCGCAATAGGACTTGCTCTTTGCATATATTTCTTTATCGAGGCGACTTTTCCTTATCTTGCCGCGGCTGTTTTAAGACTTTTCGGAAATAATGTAACAAACGACTTTATTTTAGGGCTTCTTAATGCGTCCTTGGTGCAGTATACCTCGGTTGCGGCGATTTCAGCATTTTTAAAAGTTCTGACGCCCCTTTTCTTCCTCATTTTTTTAAGAAAAACTCCTCCGTCGGTGATTTTTCCTTTAAAAATTATAAACAAAGAAGCGGCAAGGATTGCCATTCCCGTTATGCTTATGGCGACAGGAATTGCAATATGCGGAACATATCTGTGGGGCCGTTCTCTTAATATTTTTTCGATAAAGGTCTCTCCCGCCGCCGTAAAGATAGGTACCGACCTTCCGTCCGCCGCAATTTCTACCGTTGCGTATATTATTATTTTTCCGATTATAAAGGAGCTTTTTCTCCGCGGTGCCGTTATGCAGTCGCTCCGACAGTTCGGCGACGGCTTTGCGCTTATTTTCACTTCAATCGTTTCCGCTTTTATCTGTCACGATATTTCGCATATGTGGTTTGTACTGCTTATGTCCTTCTGCATAGGCTATATTACTATCTGCACAGGCTCACTGCTTTGCGGAATATATGCCGACATATTTGTTTCGGCAGTGATTTATTTTTCATCGACTCTGCTTTTGTTTCTTCCCCAGAATATGTTTGATACGATAATGTTTTTTGTCGTTGCGGGATTTTTTCTGATAGGATTTATTCTTTTTCTGATTTTTTCAAAAAAGCAGGAAAACATTCTTCTCTATCGTTTTCCAAAAAGCTATATGGCGCTTAATGACAAGCTGACCGTTGCTCTCATATCTCCGCCTATGCTCCTATGGATTGTTACCAGCTTTGTCTTTATGACTATATTCGCTGAATTCACCGCTTAGAAAGGAGCTTTTATGGAAAATATCTATATGCGAGAAGCTTTAACCCTTGCAAAAAAGGCTCTTTCGATGGGTGAAGTTCCCGTTGGAGCGGTGATAGTGAGAAAAAGCGACAAAAAAATCATCGGCAAAGGGTATAACCGACGCGAAACCGAAAAAAATCCTCTGTCCCACGCTGAAACGGAAGCTATTCTTCAAGCGTCAAAAACAATAGGCGACTGGCGGCTTGACGGGTGCGCGATGTATGTCACATTAGAGCCTTGTCTGATGTGCGCAGGGGCGATAATAAATTCAAGGCTTGACGAGGTTTATTTCGGAGCGTTTGACAAAAGAGCAGGCGCTGTATGCTCTCAAAAAGAAAGCTTTGCTGGCGAAAACATAACCTACTACGCAGGTATTATGGAGGATGAATGTTCCGCCGTATTAAAAGATTTTTTTGATAAAATAAGACGATAAAAGGCTACTGTATCTTAAACAGTAGCCTTTAATTTTATGCTTTAACTTTCTCCTTCTTCGGCTTTTTTATGCCAAGAACCCAGAATCTTAAAATCGGAACTCTCTTTATTCCCTCATAAAGCAAGAATGTGAAAATAAATTCTCCCACAAGAGAAATTATGTAAATAAGCGCTGTCGGCAACGCTGTGGATTTATAGAGAAAATATGCAATGATGAGCAGAACGGGATAGTGGATTATATAAAAACCGAAGCTTGATTTTGTCATATAATCGCAGAACTTGTTTGTCTTGTTAAGATACCTTTTTGCGCAACCGATAATCGCAAGAATTGCAATCCAGAGATAGATATTTGTGAAAAGGCTTTGCAAAACCTCGTCCGCGCAACAGTTCTGTCCGAAATAATAAATCGTGTAACCGATAGCGCCTGCAACGGCGAAAATAAGCATAGGTATGCGTATCTTTTCAACGCGCTCTAAAACTTCGTCGTGAGAGAAAACAAAATATCCGATGAGAAATGCGGTGAAATAAATTCCGATGCGGTACATAGTCAGAACGGGCACATTGAGTATCATTGACGCTCCCCACAAAAGAAAAGCAAAAAGAAGAATTATCACAATATTGCATTTCTTGCAAAGATTATAGAATTTATCGTCCTTGTCAAGCTTTTTTATCAGCACGATAAGAAGCGAAAAAACAAACAAAAGCTGAATGAACCACAAAGGACCTATTCCCGACATAACCGATATGGGATAAATCATAAACGACGGCATTTGTTCCGTTGCTCCGCCTACTTTGAGATTGATAAAGCCCGTTATCCAGTGAAGCACAAAAAGCCCCAGCGTTGACGGAACAAGAAGCTTTTTCACTCTTTCGCCCAGAAATTCTTTTGCAGTTCTCTTTGTCAGCGAATATCTTGCCGATATTCCCGCAATAAGAAACATAAGCACCATAAACCAAGGGTAGACAACATACATCATAATGTCGGGGTAAATTGAAGAACCCAAAGGTCCTATTCCGCCCAAAACACCGATATGATTGAAGATATAAAACACATGATAGATAAGAACTATCACTACAACTCCCCAACGGATATTGTCAAGAAAATACTTTCTCATTCCTCATCGTCTCCCTTTGGGAAAATCTTTGACATCAGCTCAGAAAATGCGCTTTTCGGCGGAATAGCTATCCCCTGCTTTTCATCGGCAAGAATTAAAATTGTGTCGCCGGGATTTATCCCGAAAATATCCCTTGCCTGCTTTGGAATAACTATCTGCCCCTTTTCGCCGACAGTAGCTGTCCAGGCGTATTTGCCCGATGCTTTTTTCATACTAAAAATTCCTCCTTATCATAAAAAGTATGATTTGTTATACTTATTATACGCGTTATACTTTTATTTGTCAAGGGGGGTAGGGGGAATTTTTTGAGAAAAAACAAAAGCACGCCCGAAGGCGTGCTTTTAAATTACTCGTTATCAGTATTTCCGATAGAAAGAATTACATCAGAAACAAGGTTTGCGGGAAGTCTTTCGTATCTCACAAACTCAAAGGTGAACGAACCTCTGCCCCTTGTAATCTGTCTTACAGTTGTGGTGAAGTCGTGCATTTCTCTTGCGGGAACTTCCGCTTCGATTTCTGTAATGCCCGTTGCAACGGGGTTCATTCCGAGAACTCTGCCGCGGCGCTTGTTAAGGTCGCCCATAATGTCGCCCGTGTTATCGTCGGGAGCAGTTACAAGCAATTTTCCGATAGGTTCGAGAATAACGGGTTCAGCCTGTTTAAGACCTTCTTTATATGCGATTGAAGCAGCAATCTTAAACGCCATTTCGGAGCTGTCAACGGGGTGATATGAACCGTCAACAAGAATAGCTTTAAGTCCCACAACGGGGCAACCTGCAAGAACGCCCTTCTTTACGCAGTCCTGCAAGCCCTTTTCAACCGCAGGGAAGAAGTTCTTTGGAACAGCTCCGCCGAAAACTCTTTCTTCAAATACAAGGGTATCCGAAACGCAAGGCTCGAACTCAATCCATACATCACCGTACTGTCCGTGTCCACCCGACTGTTTCTTGTGTCTGCCCTGAACTTTGACTTTCTTGGTGATTGTTTCCTTATAAGGAACCTTTGGAACAGTAAGTTCAACATCAACGCCGAATTTGCTCTTTAATTTTGCAACGGCAACTTCAAGGTGCTGTTCGCCGAGTCCCGAAAGGAGCATTTCGTTTGTAACAGGGTCCTGGGCGTAAGTGAGAGTTAAATCCTCTTCGGTGAGCTTCTGCATACCTGCGCTGATTTTGCCCTCGTCGCCCTGAGATTTAGCCTTGACAGCCATTGAATAGCAAGGCTTGGGGAATACAATTTCTTCTATCGAAACAACTCTTGCCGCGTCGCAAAGAGTGTCAGAAGTCCCTGCCATAAGCTTTGCCGCAACAACAATGTCGCCTGCTTCGGCAACGGAAACTTCCTCCTGCTTTTTGCCGCAAAGGGTATAAAGCTTGCCGATTTTTTCGGTCTGTCCCGTGGTTGCGTTGACAACCTCGGAGTTAGCTTTCAGCTTGCCTGCTCTAACCTTTATGTATGACATTTTTCCTACAAACGGGTCCGCAACCGTCTTGTAAACAAATGCGGCAAGGGGAGCGTTCACATCAAGGGGAATTTCAACTATATCTCCGCCCTTTTCTGTCGCTAAGCACTTATCCTTTTCGGACGCAAAGGGAACGAGAAGCGAAAATTCTTTGAGAAGCATATCAACTCCTGCAAGAGTTGTTGACGAACAGCATACAACGGGAGTGATCTTGCCCTCGTTCATTGCCTTGTGAATACCGTCGACAAGCTCTTTCTGTGTGAACTGCTCACCCGAGAAGAACTTTTCAAACATAGCCTCATCGGTTTCGGCAACGGCTTCCGATATAGCGTTGATAAGTCCGTCAAGACGATAATCAATCTTATCAGAAAGCTCATCTGTGGGCATTTCAATCTCTTTAGCTTCGCCCTTGTCGTTATACTGATAAGCCTTCATCTCGATAAGATTTATGTAAGCGAAAATCTTTGAATCCTTTATAACAGGAACAACAACGGGGCAGACCGACGGTCCGAATACAGTTTTAAGCTGAGTGAGAACATTATAGAAATTAGCGTTTTCGTCGTCGATTTTTGTAATGACGAACATACTTGATTTCTTCTCTGAAAGTGTTCTTGCATAGGCTTTTTCTGTTCCGACCTTAACGCCCGACTTTGCCGAAACGGTGATAAGAGTTGTTCCGCAAGCCTTTATGCTTTCGCACACTCCGTTTTCAAAATCAAAAAGGCCGGGAGTATCCATTATGTTGAACTTGATATTATCATATTCAAAGCAAGCAAGCTTTGATGAGAGAGTAGTCTGTCTTTTAACTTCTTCGGGGTCAAAATCGCAAACGGTGTTGCCGTCAGCAACCTTTCCTAATCTGTCTGTTGCCTTTGCTTTGAAAAGAAGAGCCTCGGCAAGAGATGTCTTGCCTGAACCTGCATGACCTGCAATAGCAATATTCTTGATGTTTTCAGAACTGTACTGTTTCATTTGTTTAACACGCTCCAGACTTTATGGAATTTAGCTTTCACTATTCTATTATTATACTATCGCATTTATGTTTATTCAATAGAAATGGGGTATTTTCTATAAAATACCCCATATATGTTATATATTTTTGTGCATATTAAACAACAATATAGACATTACATCTTTTCGACAACATTTTTGAATTTTTCATCACACGCTCCGAAAGAGAGATAATTTTCTCTCGCTTTTTTCAAGGTCAGTCCACCGTTTGCCTCGGAAATTTCTTCCTCGTTTAAAACATCATCCTCCCAGAAGCACACGGGGCAAATCTCATAGGTGTGGTGAAAAGGCTCTTCTTCAAGGGTGAAATTTTCACAACAAGGGCATTTGTATTTCTCCATATTATCCTCCTATTGACGATTATAATAATCTATTCCCGCATTCGGCTTGAAGAATGTTCTTATAAAGCCGTCTTGTGAAAGAACAAGGAACTCGTTTGTGCTTTCGTCATAGAAAAGAAAGTCCCCGTCCTTTGACATTTTTGTGAGAACGCTTTCACTGTCGGAATTTATAAGGTCGTTTGCCTTTTTTAGATATTCCTCTTTCGTTATCTCGCCGAACTCTGCGCCGTGCTTTTCATAGTGAGAATTATAAAGCTTTTCCGAGCGGAACGAGTATTCGACATACTCTTTTTCGGGCTCTGTTTCGGTTGTCGTTTCCTCGGTGGTTGTTTCTTCGGTGACAGTTGTTTGCTCCGTCGTTTCAGCCGTTGTATATGATACAGAAGTTTCTTCCGTTTCATAATAATATTCTTCAACTACAATATCACAACCGCAAAGAATTGCCGACAGCAAAACAGCTATCGCAGAAAAAAGTATTAAAAATTTCTTTTTCATAAACTCTCCTTAAAGCTCGGCGGTTGCGTGTCTTGTAACATGACAGCCCACATTGACAGAAACAGGCAGACCTGCAATGTGGGTAGGTCCCTCCTCGATATTTACAGCAAGTGCGGTGACAGTTCCGCCAAAGCCCTGAGGACCTATGCCCAGCTTATTTATTCCGTCAAGGATTTTTTCTTCCATATCCGAGTAGAGCTTTTTCGGGTTTCTTATTGAAATATCCCTGCAAAGAGCCTTCTTTGCAAGATAAGCGCACTGCTCAAAATCTCCGCCTATGCCAACTCCGACAACAATGGGTGGACAAGGATTACTTCCCGCTTTTGATATTGACTCTATGACAAAGTTGCATATATCGTCAACCGTTACGGACGGCGTCATCATTTTAAGCGACGACATATTCTCACTTCCGAACCCCTTGGGGCAGACATCAATCTTCACCTTGTCGCCGTCAACGATTTTTGTGTGAATAACGGCAGGAGTGTTGTTCTTTGTGTTCACTCTCTCGATAGGGTCCCCCACAACCGAGCAACGCAAAAATCCTTCTGTATACCCTCTTGCAACGCCGTTATTTATGCTTTCGTACAAAGAACCGCCCACAAAGTGAACATCCTGTCCTATTTCAAGAAAAATAACAGCCATTCCCGTGTCCTGACAAACGGGCATATTCTGCTCCTTTGCCACCCTGAAGTTTCTGCAAATATCTGAGAGAACTTCCGTTCCCGTCGGTGATTTTTCCTTTTCGACCGAACATTCAAGACATTTTTCAAGGCTTTCGGGCAGAATTACATTCGCCTTTATGCAAAGGTCGCGCACTGCATTTTCAATATCCTTAACATTTATTTCACGCATTATATGTTCTCCTTTTTTATTATGATTTTTCCGTCAAGCATTACCATAACAGGCTTTACTTCAACTCCAAGAGGATTTTCGTCAAACAAAACCATATCGGCAATTTTACCCTCTTCAATCGTTCCGACAATATCGTCTATTCCGCAGAATTTTGCCGCATTTATAGTTATCGCCCTGACAGCGTCTTCATAGGGCAGACCGTTTTTCTCTGCAATAGCCGCAGAAAGTGCAAGATACTGTATCGGCACTTCGGGATGGTCGGTGCATATCGAAACCGAAACGCCGCTTCCCGACAGCTCCGCCGCATTGTTAAGAGAAAGCCCCATAAGCTCGGGCTTGCCTTTGTCGGAAATAACAGGTCCTACCGCGGCTTTCGCTCCGTTCTCACCCAGAACATCGGCGACAAGATGACCTTCGGTACAATGCACGAGCGAATAGTCAAGGTCAAATTCCTTTGCGATTCTCACCGCCGTCATAATATCGTTTGCCTTGTGACAATGAAAGAACGCTTTTATCTCGCGGTTTAAGAGAGGTTCCAGCGCCTCGCATTTTGCGTCGTATTCGGGCAAATCGCCGTCCTCCGAAAGAGCCTTTTTCTTATCCTCTGCGTATCTTTTCGCTTTAAAAAGAGCCTCTCTTATAATAGCGGCTGTCGCCATTCTTGTAACGGGAGCGGAGTCTTTTTCAGAGAATGTACTCTTGGGATTTTCCCCCAGAGCAAATTTTATTCCTACAACCTTGCGCAAACATTCGTCCGCATATCTTCCCGTTGTCTTGACGGCAATAACATCTCCTCCTATGGGGTTAGCGGAGCCCACACCCGTTGCAACGGTAGTAATGCCATAAGAAAGTGCAACAAAAAAATTCTCGTCAAGGCAGTTTATCCCGTCAATAGTCCGCAAATTGGGAGTAACGGGGTCGCTGTCCTCGTTGCAATCCTCCCCTTCTATTCCTACTCCGCTCTCAAAAAGTCCCATATGTGTGTGAGCGTCAATAAATCCGGGGAAGAGCGTTTTGCCCTTGCAGTCATAATCCTCGGGTGATATTTTTTCGGGCATACCCTCCGATACTTTTTCTATCGTTTTTTCCGAAACCCTGACATAGCCGTTTTTTATGACTGTTCCCGTTGCGGTGAAAATTTCAGCGTTGTA
>CALZLD010000040.1 GCA_945788225.1 uncultured Clostridia bacterium | reverse complement strand
GTAAATAGCTTCCAAATTAAACTTCCTTTCGGTAATATGTATATGTACGGGCGGAGGTCCGCCCTTTTGTCAAATCGTATACTACGAATATTGTAACAATTTTTTGGGATAAATTCAAGGCTTTTGCAATATTTTTTTAAGGCAGGAAAGCAGATCATCTACCTCTTTTGCCGTGCTGAATACAGACGGGGCAAAGCGTACCGTTCCGTCGGGAGCAGTTCCTATGGCGGTATGGGCAATTCCTGCGCAGTGAAGTCCTCCACGAAGACAGAAACCCTCTTCGCCGAGAAGCGAAGCAAGCTCGTTTGAAGAAAAGCCTTCCGCATTAAAGGAAACTATCGGGACATACAACGCTCCCTTATGACGATAGGCTTTTGTTCCGTCGATTTTTTGAAGTCCACGGAGAAAACGCTGACAAAGCATTTCCTCGTGACAGAAAATTTCTTTCAGTCCCGTTTGCATAACAAATTCCACTCCCTTGCCGAGAGCGTAAATTCCTGCTGTATTGACCGTTCCCGATTCGAGAGCGTCAGGCAGAAAATCGGGTTGATTTATATCCATTGAGAGAGAGCCTGTTCCGCCCTCTATAATGGGTTTAAGAGAATACTTTCCGTCCGAAACGAGTATTCCCGTGCCCGACGGGCCGTAAAGACCTTTATGCCCCGGAGCGCAGATGAAGTTTATTCCTCCGCCGATTTTTATGGGGATAACCCCTGCACCCTGAGCCGCGTCAACGATAAAGCAGATGTTTTTTCTGTCGCAAAGCTTTGCAATCTGTTCAATAGGGAGCCTCTGCCCCGTTACATTACTTGCGGCGGTGCAGACGATAAGCTTTGTATCGGGACGGATAAGCTCTTCAAATGAGCAGAGAGTTTTTTCGTCATCGGGAAAGACATGAGCTATTGAATATTCTGCGCCGTTTTTCGTGAGGGAGTTTATCGGTCTTATGACGGAATTGTGTTCCAAATCGGAGGTTATGATGTGTCCGTTTTCGCGCATTGCTCCCTTTATAGCATAATTGAGAGCGTGGGTGCAGTTTAAGGTAAAGACTACATTTTCAGGCTCTGCGCCAAAAAAATCGGCACAGATTTTTCTTGTGGAATATACAGCCTCCGCCGTTTGAAGAGAAAGCTTATGACCGCTTCTTCCCGGGTTTCCGCCGTATTTTAAGAGTGCTTCCTCCATTGCCGCAGTGACCGTTTCAGGCTTGGGAAAGGTTGTTGCGGCATTGTCAAAATTAACCACCGTCTTCTCCTTGACTTATTATATCTTTCGGAGTAATTCCATTGCTTTCAAGCAAGGAGACCGCATATTCTATATTCCCTTTCAGCCTTACGCTGTAACCGCAACCTGACGCAAGGTTTTTCGGTGTTCGTTCAACTGCGCAGGCATATCCGTTGCTTTTTAATATATCGCAAGCCTTGTTTGCCAGTGTTATTGAAGCTGTTGTCAGAAGATAAGTTGCCAAAGCGTATCACCTCTTGATATATCAGGGGATATTATAGTATATGCGAAGGTGAATATTTTGTCATTTTTTAGGTCGGGTAAGATTAAAGCTGTCCTTTGCCATTATGCGTATATCTTCGTCGGGAACATCGCCCGGAATTTTTATTGTGTTCCAGTGGACTTTATTCATATGATAGGCGGGAATGACGGATTTATAGACAGAGCGCCAGAAGTCCGACTGCATAGGCTCCGCCTTGAAATTTATCCACACCTCGTTTTCGGTTTCATAGATAAAGGCGAAGGCTTTTTTGTTCTTTGTGTGACGCATTACCGCCCAGTTGTCGTCAAAGGGATAGTCCTCATAAACACCGCTAAATTCAAGACAGAAGTCTATCCATTTTTTCTTTTCCGATCTGATATTCATTTTTGTCTGCTCCGTTTCATTTTCATTGACTGAATATACATATTGTGGTATACTAACAATATATCAAATTATGAACGGAGAGGCAATATGGAAAATAAAATAAATCTTCTTATCGAGAACATAGAAAAGGTAATCGTCGGCAAAAGAAGTGTTATTGTCGAGGTTATCGCGGCTATGCTTTCGGGCGGACATATTCTTATCGAGGATGTTCCCGGAGTGGGCAAAACAAAGCTTGTCGCCGCTTTGGCAAAGTCGGTTGACGGAAAATTCAACCGTATACAGCTGACGCCCGATATTATGCCGTCGGATATTGTCGGATTTTCTATGCTCAATTCCGATACAAAGCTTTTTGAATACCGCGAAGGTGCGGCTATGTGCAACTTTCTTCTTGCCGATGAGATAAACCGTGCTTCGCCCAAGGCGCAGTCGAGCCTTCTTGAAGTAATGGAAGAATTTCAGATAAGCCTTGACGGAAAGACGCACGCTCTGCCGAGGCCTTTTATGACGCTTGCTACGCAGAACCCCGTTGAAACATACGGAACATACCATCTCCCCGAAGCGCAGATGGACCGTTTTCTTATGCGCGTTTCGATGGGGTACCCTACTGTTTCGGACGAGATTGAAATTCTTGGCAGAATGGAATTTGAAAATCCTATCGACAATTTATCCGCCGTTGTTTCTCTTGACGAGATTATTTCATATCAGAATGAAGTAACAAAAGTAAGAACTTCTCCCGAAATAAAAAATTATATTATGGCAATAGTAACCGAAACACGAAAGAGTGAGGATATAAAGCTCGGCGTTTCTCCGAGAGGAAGTCTTGCTCTTCACAAGGCGGCAAAGGCTTATGCCTTTATAAATCAGCGCGATTATGTTATCCCCGACGATGTCAAGAAAATGGCTGTCCCTGTTCTTTCTCACCGCATTATGCTCTCGCAGAAGGGCAAGGCGGCATACTCAACGCAGCAGAATGTGATAGCCTCGATTCTGGGAACGGTTACCGTTCCGGTTATGGAGCAGAGATGAGAAATAAAAAAGCTTTAGCCGAATACATTGTCTGCCTTTTGCTCTCTCTTGTGTACCTGATTTTTCTTGACGGCAAGGCGGGAATGTTTATTCTTGCGGCGCTTGTTGCCGCACCGATAGCGTCCGTCAGTCTGACGCTGTATGCAAAGTCTAAAATCGAGTTTTCGTTCAAGGCCCATAATTCCGTCATCGGAAAGGGCGCAAAAACCACTCTCTCGGCGGTGTTTGTTTCTTCCGCATTGTTGCCTTCGCCGTTTATCACCGCAGAAATTTTTGCGGACGAGCATTTTTATTGCGAAGACAAAAAGTTCAGGCTTGCATTGAAGCCGAAAACAGAGAGAACGCTCTCTGCCGATATAACGGGACTTATATGCGGAAGCGGCAAGGCAGGCGTGATGTCGGTTTCTATCTCGGACTATTTAGGTCTTGTCACCTTTGATATTTATACCGAGAGAGGAATGTACTTAAATTCCGCAGATATAGGGGTAACGCCGAACATCCCCGATACAACGCTTAAAAACGAGCTGATAAAGAGCGCCTGCGCGGTAGTTTCATCGGAGGATACCGAGGAGTCGGACGACGCTGTGCGCACATTCGGCGGAAACCCCGGATTTGAGCATCGCGAATATGAGCCCGGAGACCCCATAAAGAGAATAAACTGGAAGCTTTCTTCAAAATATGAAAAGCTGATGGTGCGTCTTGACGAGGGAACCGCAGAAGCTAAGCAGTACGCTGTTCTGGACCGTTGCAGAAGTAAGGACCCCGACAGAATGACGGCTCTTTTTAATGAGGAAAGACTTATCGAGGGACTTCTTGCTTTTTCGGCTGTCATAGCAAAGCTTGGCAAGGAGCTTATACTCTTTATTCCTCAAAAAAGCGGCTGGTCACAAAAGAGCATAAAGTCGATGGACGATGTTTATGAGTTGCAGTTTTTATTCTCGCAGTTTATGCTTTCGGATGAAAAAATATCTTTGTCAAGACTGCCCGATGAAATCATAAACGGAGAGATAAAAACGGGTGCGATAACTATATTCACAAACTTCCCCGACAAAAAATTACTTGCAGAGGAAGATATCGTTTCGGCAAAGGGCTCAACCGTTTATACCGCTATTTCCGCTCCGACTGCCGAGGATATTCCTGAGCTCTGGTTAATAGGCGATGATTACAGCTTTACAAAATATATTTAAGGTGCGAATATGAAAGAATATGCTAAAAAAGCCGCGTTTCCGATAATTCTTTCGGCGCTGCTTGTCTCGATGATAATGAATATATACAACGGCGCGCAGATTGTTCCGATAACCGTTGCCGCGTTTGTTGTAGAGGGTATTCTGTTTTTTCTTTTCAAACTGCTGAGCAAAAGAAAGGTTCTCGGAGGACTTATCTATACCGTGATTTTAATCGGCGTTCTGTTTTTTCTGGGGCAAACGCTTATGTCAAACTGGTATGACGCTCCGATACCGTTTTCAAGCTGGTTTTATGCCGCCCAGGATGAATCGACGGCATTTTTGCCTTTTTCAATATTGTTGTTTGTGGGATTTTCTTTCTTTTTAGCGTCCGTTCTGTTCTATTATACGCAGATAATATACAGAAGCGCGGCGGTGCTGTTATGCTCTTTAATACCCTTTGCTATCTATGCAAAAAGATATGAAACCCCCGATATAATCTATATTGCGGCGGTGCTTGTTGTTTTTCTTGCGCTGATGGTGCACCAGCGACAGCTTTCGGACAAGGATTTCAAAGTCTTTACGGACGGCTCTTACTGGATTTCTGTAACTATTTTCGTTGCGGCGGTAATTGCCTTTGCTGTGGCTGTTCCTAAATTTGAAGTTACTCCCCTGCGCGATAAATTTGACGAAATGATAGAGGCTATGGAGGGCGTTTCGGTAAATAGCGACAGAGCAATGGGAAAGATGTCCACAATATCTTCGGGGAGCGATTTCAGCGCCGAACCCACGGGGCAGATGTATTATTATGTACTGTCGGACGACGCGCCTTTGTATCTTAAATCGCAATCCTATGATGAATATGAGGGCGACCGCAAATGGAGCGTAAGCAAGGAATACTACGAAATGGGGTATTCTTACTGGGAGAATGAGATGTCCTATCTTGACTATGCTACATTTGTTTCGGCATTAAAGGAATATGCCGAGGACAACGGTATTTCGGAGCAGTATTTTATCCCCGACATCAAATCATCTGTCAAGACCGCTGAAATTTATGCCTCTGATTTTCCTTCGCAGTATGCTCTCACGGCAAACGGAATTTTTGGTATAACCGAAATCGACAACGAAATGAGAGTTACATTCAGAAACCCTCACGGCGACATTTTCTGGGAGTCGTCATATATGCCGCCGACGGACAAATACAGGATAACATACTATTCTGAAAATAACGACATCAGAAACGGCGCTATAAAGTTTGCTATGCAGTTTGACAGAAATTCTTTCAAGGATATATGCACGCAGATTTTTGACAACCCTGACACCGATTATGTTTTTAAAGCGGCGGTAAAGCTTTTTAGTGAAGAATGTGAGGGAGCGGAAAAATATCTTGACGATACCAAGGGAGAAATTCCGCAGAGAATAGTTGAGCTTGCAGAAGAAATAACCGCCGATTGCAGTTCGGATTATGAAAAAGCGGCGGCTATCGAGGAATATTTTCTCACTAACGGATACCGTTATCAGTTGGGGTACAAAGCGTCGTCACCTGACATCGAAACCTTTATTTTTAAGGACAAAACGGGTATATGCGCAGACTATGCAACAGCTTATGTTCTTATGGCGAGGGCAGTCGACCTGCCTGCACGATATACTGTCGGTTTTCTTATGACAGAGCCTATGTCCGAAGGTTATTATGCAGTACGCGACAGGGACGCTCACGCATGGGCAGAAGTTTATATAGCAGGATACGGCTGGATGACATTTGACGCTACTCCTGCGTCGGTCGTATCGGGAAACGAGCTTGCTCAGAACGCCGAGAATAACAATGACCCCGTAAAGACGATGGTAATATTCCTTATCGTTGTTGCGGCGGCGGTGATTGTAGCTATTCTTCTCATTCTGTTTATGCCGATGATAAAAGAGGGCGTTTTCAGAATATCACTGGGATTTTCGGGCAAAGAAAAAGCTGTTGTAAAGCTTTATCGTCATACCGCTTGGCTTATTGCAAAGAAGTTCAATATCAATACAAAAGCATTTTCAACTGTTGAGCTTTGTGAATATTCAAAAAACGAGATGTTCTACGATATCTCGCCCATAACAAAGCTTGTCGAAAAGGTATGTTACGGAAAAATTGCTCCGCAAAAAGAAGAAATCGAAAAGAGCATAGACTGCTACAAAACACTGTATACAGTTATCAAAAAGACAAAATAAAAGATAAAGGATATTGTACTTAATAAAGTACAATATCCTTTTTTGTTACTCTGTATCTTTTTTCTTTCCGCAATTATCGGAAAACTGACAACCATTGCAATTGCGGGAGCATCTCCCCTTGCCTTTTATTATTGAAATAACGGCGGCAACTACCGCAACGGCAAGAATTATAAGAACAACATAATCCGAAAGGTTAAGCGGCATAAAATCACCTCACAAAATCAACAGACCGATATTGTACACAGCGAATGATACTATCCACGCAACAGCGCATTGTGCCACTATCATAAAGAAAGCGTTGCGCCTTCCTCCGAGTTCTCTGCTGACCGATGTTACAGCCGCTATGCAGGGGGTATAAAGCAGAGTGAAAACAAGATACGACGCCGCCTGCAAGGGCGTAAATATTCCGTTTAACGCGGCAGGAAGAGTTGACGGGTTTGACTCGGTGAGAACGGCAAGAGTAGAAACAACAGCCTCCTTGGCGGTAAATCCCGAAATAAGTGCGGTCGAGGCGCGCCAGTCGTTAAAGCCAAGAGGAGCAAAAACGGGCGCTATAAATCTTCCTATCGCGGCAAGCATACTGTCGGTGCTGTCTGAAACGACATTTATTCTTGTGTCAAAGGTCTGCAAGAACCAGATAATGATCGTTGCGATGAAAATAACGGTGAAAGCCTTCTGCACAAAGTCCTTTGCCTTGTCCCACATAAGAAGAAGTACACTTTTTGCACTGGGGAAACGGTAGTTGGGAAGCTCCATAACAAACGGAACGGGCTTGCCTTTAAAAAGCGTTCCTTTTAAAATAAGAGCGGCAAAAATGCCTGTTATTATTCCCGTGAGATAAAGTATAACCATAACGAGAGCTTCGTGCCCGGGGAAGAACGCAAGCGAAAACATCGCGTAAATAGGCAGTTTTGCACTGCACGACATAAACGGAATGAGCATAATCGTCATTTTGCGGTCACGCTCCGATGAAAGTGTTCTTGCGGACATTACGGCAGGGACACTGCAACCGAAGCCTATGAGCATCGGAACTATGCTTCTTCCCGAAAGACCTATTTTTCGGAGCAGTTTGTCCATTACAAAGGCTACACGAGCCATATAACCGCTGTCCTCTAAAATAGAAAGGAAGAAGAACAATACAATTATCGTCGGCAAAAATGAAAGAACACTTCCCACTCCCGCAAAAATGCCGTCGATAATAAGAGAACGGATAATAGGATTTATTCCGTAAGCGACAAGCGCTTTGTCGGCAAGGTCGGTCACAGTATTTATTCCCATTGAGAAAAGCTCTGAAAGAAAGTTTCCGATAACGCCGAAGGTGAGCCAGAAAACAAGCGCCATTATGAGAATAAATATCGGGATGGCAAGAAATTTATGCGTGAGAAGCTTGTCAATATTGACGCTTCGCTGATATGCAACGGACTTCTGCCCTTTGACAACAGTTTTTGATACTACCTTGTCAATAAAATTATAGCGCATATCGGCAAGTGCGGCTTCGCGGTCGGTGTCAAGCTCGGCTTCCATCTCACATACGCTGTGCTCTATCATTTCAATCTCGTTATCCGAAAGATTAAGCTGTGAAAGCATAGGCTCATCGCCCTCCACAAGCTTTGTCGCCGCAAAACGCGCAGGGACCTTTATCATATCGGCGTGGTCCTCTATCATATGAGTTACTGAATGTATCGCTCTATGTACAGCTCCCGAACAGAAATCCTGTCTTTTTGGAGCAATTCTGTTTTTTGCAACGCTCATCGCTTTTTCAATAAGTTCCTCAACGCCCTCGTTCTTGCTGGCAGAGATAGGAACAACGGGGACGCCGAATTCGTCAGATAGCTTTGAAATGTTTATACTTCCGCCGTTGACGCGGATTTCATCCATCATATTAAGGGCGATAACCATAGGAATATTCAATTCGATGAGCTGCATTGAAAGATAAAGGTTGCGCTCTATATTCGTTGCGTCGACGATATTTATAATGCCGTCGGGCTTTTCCTTTAATAGAAAATCTCTTGTAACTATTTCTTCGCTCGTATACGGCGAAAGCGAATATATTCCCGGCAGGTCGACAACCGTTGCTTCTTTTCTGCCCCTTATCTCGCCGTCTTTTCTGTCAACGGTTACTCCCGGGAAGTTCCCTACATGCTGATTTGAGCCTGTAAGCTGATTGAAAAGAGTTGTCTTTCCGCAGTTCTGATTGCCCGCAAGAGCAAATACCATATTTACTTTTCCTCCTCTATTTCGATGTTCGCGGCGTCTTCTTTGCGCAGAGTGAGCTCATAGCTGCGAAGATGTATCTGCATAGGGTCGCCCATAGGTGCTATCTTTGTGACGGTGACTTTTGTATGAGGAGTAAGCCCCATATCGAGCAGATGCCGTCTTAAGCTTCCCTCTCCGTTTACGGATATTATTACGCCAGAACTTCCTGTGTTAAGTTCGCTGAGTTTCATTAAAATTCCCCCAAAAATACTTGCTATGTTTATTGTAACCCAATGCTAACTCTTTGTCTATTGAAAATTTGCACAATATATGTTATACTTTATCTGAAATTTTTGTAAGGAGAACTTTATGAAACGATTTTTTCCTGTTTTAATAGCTTTGTCACTGCTTTTATGCTCTTGCTCAAAGAGTGAAAACGCAAAGTTTTCAGACTATATAGATACGGAATACAAAGAGAGAACGCTCGATGACGCATTTTATTTTAATTCACAAATTTATGACAAAAGTGGTTTCCCTGATGAAGAAATTCCTTTGGAACTGAAAAAAATTTCTGTTTTATCCAAAGAGGAAGCAGAACAGATTTATACAGAAAAGATGTCGGCTCTTGAACAGTTCAACTTCGACGAACTTTCCGACGATGAAAAGATAACATACCTTGCTTTAAAAAGAGAGTACGAGATGAAAATTTCGGGTGCCGAGTATGCTCTTTACAATGAAATACTTGATGTTAATTCGGGAGCGCATATTGCTCTTGCAAATTCATTCTGCAACTATAAAATTGAAAAAAAATCCGACGCAGACGCTTATCTTTCACTTTATGCCGATGTAGAAAACTATATTGACAGCATAACAGAATTTGAAAAAGCAAGGGCAAAAAACGGTCTTTTTATGACGCGAAAAGATTGCGAAACGGTTATCGACGACTGCATAAAAATTTCCGAAAATCCCGAAAGACTGCTTTTATCCTTTGAAAAAAAAGTGAATGCTCTTGACATTGACGAAGCGGAAAAAACAGCTCTTAAAGATGAAAATAAAAGATTGACGAAAGAGATTTTTTCTCCCTCATACAAAAAGCTTGCCGATAATCTTTCAAAGCTCAAAACAAAATGCAGGGCAAACGACTATATCTCGGAAATGCCCGACGGCAAGGGATATTATGAGCATCGCCTTTCAGAAATTTACGGCAAAGAAATTTCGGCAGAAGAAGTGATTTCAATGCTAGACGGCGACATTGAGCGATACGAAAGCCTTTTTTTATCAACTGCCGCCTCATTCCCCGAGATTTTTTATGAAGACAACTTCGGCGTAGATTACAGATATTCCTCCGCAGAAGAAATTATGCCCGATTTTATTGAAAAAGGTTCGGAGCATTTTCCGTCACTTGACGAATTTAGCCCCGATATTACATACACTTCGATACTCAATGCTCCCGTGGTGGTCGAAAACAACGGAATTGACAATCCGACAGTTCAGAAAGTAAAGATAAGCACGGTTTATCCCGTAACGGACCTTTTTGAGTGCATTTCTTCAGATTTTTTCCCAGGGGTAGCATACAGAGAATGGTATTTAAAAAACAACGCTCCCGACAAGCTGCGGCTTATCTTTAAAAACGAAGCGTATGAAAAAGGGTGGGAGATGTATTCGCAATATGAAATGAACAGAATAATCCTTGGAAACAAGCCGTCAACAACGCTTTTAAACTCAAATACTGCTTTCTGGACAGCCGTTATATGCAGAGTGGACATTGGCGTAAATTACGAGGGTTGGGGCGAAAAAGAGGTTGATTTGTTTTTTGAAGAACACAATATCTCGCTGACGCTTTCGGAATACTACTACAACCTTGTGTTGCAGAAGCCGTTTTTGTGTATGGCAGACTTTATCGGTTTTCACGAGATAATGTCCTTAAAGGAAGAAATCAAATCTAAGCAAGGCAGAGAATTTGACGAAAAGTCCTTTAATGAAATGATAATGAAATCTGGCTCTGTTCCGTTTGATATTCTAAAAGACAGCATAAATTAGCAAAATCCGTCTGATATTTCAGACGGATTTTTTTGGTATTCCGACGGACATTATTCTGCCGCCGCTATTTATTATTTCGCTTTGTCTTTTTGCGCTCTCGAAGCCTTTATAGCGTTCTTCGAGCGATTTATCGAGAATATACAGCTTCTGGTTTGAAGATCCTCTTATCCCGATATTGTCATTGAGTTCGTCGATGTATTCTCCGTCAACTATCGCTCCCGCAAGAGAGAGTACTTTCGCTGTTTTTGGGTTTTGTTGCAATTCAGAAAAGCTGTATCCCGTAAAAATCAGAATATCGTTTATGCCGATATTTCGGGCAAAGGTCAACAGTCGAAACAGCTCGTCGGGCTGATAAAACGGCTCCCCTCCAGTTATGGTTATGCCGTCTGCCCTGCCTTTGCATTTTTCAACGATACTGAAAATATCCGAAAGAGGAATATTCTTATCGGGATTTTCATTTTGCAGTTCAGGGTTAGAGCAGTTTTTGCACCTTTTGGGGCAACCGACGGTCCAGATACCGATTCTGTCACCGAAGCCTAATGTTTTAACGGGAAAATATATTCTGTCAATCTGCATTTTCAATGATAAATGCCATATCGGCAAAGGCTATTTCATCGCCGTTTTTTATTTCGGTCATCTGATTTTTAGGAATTTTTTCACCGTTTAAAGTTGTTCCGTTGGTGCTGAAATCGGTAACAAAAATCTTTTCTCCGTCTGTATCAAACCGTGCGTGCTTTCTGCTGATATAGTCGCTGTCGTTGACATAATCAGAGAGGATATCTCCCTCTCTGCCTATTGTTTCACCGCCGAAAATCTCAGCGCTGACGCTTCCTCCCGTTGATTTTATCCGCCACTTTGCTTCGCCCTTTTCTCCGATAAAAACGGGAGCCACAAAACTGAGGTCGCTTCCGCAGGCTTCACATTCAAGCCTGTCAATGCTGTTTTTTGCTCCGCAGTTTTCGCATATTCTGACTTCCTTACTCATCAAAGGTCATTCTCCTTGTCTTTTTATTTCTTCTCTTTTCGGTATTTGATAAAAATTCTTCCGATACTGCTCTGACATATCTCTCGTCCGCTTCGCAGGTGCGTTCATCTGTCACGGACAAGTCATATTCGGACAAAAGCTCCTTGACTTTATTGTAATCGGGGCAGAATTTATCCATATCGTCCTTGACTGCGCGCTTTTCGGCAGATGAGATTTCTCCGTTCTCTGACTTGCCGAGAACCTCGAACAGCACTGCTCCTTCTTCATTTGAAGAAACATTTATAACAGAGCTTTCGCTGAACTCATAGTAGTCCTTCTGCGCGGTATGCTTTGCCGATGAAACGGTGTTGCTTCCTATTATATCATAGCCTATTCTTTCCATAATATCCCTTATGGACTCGGTGATATATTCGCCCATTGTCTTCTGCCTTGCTTCCTCTGAAAGCGCCGTAACTTCGTCACGCAGAGCGTGGATATTTGAGAAAACATTCTGATTCTGTTCTTTGCCGAGATATTCGCAAAGGGTTTCGTATTTTGCGGTGAGAGCTTCGAGTTCTTCTGTACTCGCAGAGGAATTCTTCTCAATTTTAACGGATTTTAAACGCTCTTTCAAGAGCTGTTCCTTGGTTTCTTCATCATACTTTGCCGAATGAAGAATATTATCAACCGCCTGCTTTGTTTCTTCAAAAGAACGGCTGGTCATAAGCTCTTCTATTATATTTCCGTAAAGAATATCGACCTTTTCGCTGGTGAGGACAAGTTCCTCGGAAGTATTGTATGCAGACGCTTTTTCATCGGCAAGCATTTTTGCTCTTTCGGTATATTTTTTCAATGACAGCGTTTCTTCGTTGATAATGTCCCACAGATTGCCTGCTTCAAAAAATTTTTCAATCGAGTTTTTTCTGTGTTCGGCAAGAGCCTTGCTGTCGCCGTCAACAGAGCATTTATATCTTGAAAGGCTCTCAAATCTTGCAAGATGAACAAACAGCCTTTTATACTGCGGAGAATTTTCGCAACCTGCTTTTTCCGCCTCTGAAAGAGCGTTTTTTGTTGCTTTCAGGGGGTGTTCCTCAAAGAATTTGTCAAAGCGTTGCTGTAATGCGTTCTGCTTTGCGACAAGCGCTTTACATTCGCGCTTTTCAAGAGCCGTGTCAAGCTCTTTCATAAGCTTTGCGCGGCGGATTTTTCCTATTAAAATCTGCCCGTATTTAGGACCGCTCATTTAATAATCCTCCTCCAAAGACAATAGCCATTCGCGGAGCTGTTTGCCGTATCCCTTTGAGAAAACCCACATCTGAAAACTTCGGTCATAGACAAGCTTTTTGCACACTTCCTCACGCTCGTCATCAGAAAGACCTTCAAGATAATTGCAAAGCTCCGTTATATCCGAGAATTTATCGGAATAAACATAGTTTCTGTTCAAAAGATACAAGAGTGCGTAATAATACTCGGTTTTTTCAAGCGTCAGCTGTGCGCCGATATACTCTATGCGTTCTATAAGC
>CALZLD010000039.1 GCA_945788225.1 uncultured Clostridia bacterium | reverse complement strand
AATCGGCAGACCTGCGGATTTCAGTGAATATGCTGACGCTGACGGTAAAATCAAGACAGTTGAAAGAACATGGATTGTTTCAGGAAACGGTTCAGATACTCTTGATAATGTAATAAAAACAGAACAGATAAATAAAAAGGTTGCTGTTATAGATTTGACAATATACAATAATTCTGATACAGAAAGTGATTTCTGTATATGCCCCAAGATATATCGTGTTTATGAAGGAAAGTTTTATCGTTCGGGCTGTGTACCATTCGAAAACGCAAATGGTGTAACAGATAGTGGATTTTTCACAGATTATGGCTCATTCTGTTCATTTAAAACAGATAAATCAGGTGGAAAGAACCATGTTCTCCTTGCTCCCGGCGAATCAGCAAAGGTTCAGCTTGCATTTTTAATAGATGATACAGAAGAACCTCTGTATTTTTCGTCAGACGCAATTTACGATTACTACCGCGGAAAAGAAATCGACCTTGTAGACCTTTCCGATTGTATAAGATAACCCTCCCTAACATTTGAACCGATAAAAATCACTGCCGTATCTTTTGAAGGTACGGCAGTGATTTTGCTTTATAATATTTATTCTTTATTAGGAAGTAAATTGTTGACGCCATAAACCATAGTCATAAGACTGTCGCCTAAATGGACATTCTCAACGATAATATCGTTATAAGTAGGTTTAAGGTCACAATGACTGAAATTCCAAAAGGCTTTTATTCCAAATTTAACAAGATTATCCGCAATTTGCTGGGCAGAAGCTTTTGGGATACAGAGTATCGCAACAACAGGGGAGTTATCTTTGCAAAACCTTGCAAGTGAATCTGTGTGCATTATTTCAATGTTTCCGACCTTGACGCCAAGCAGTTGAGGGTTGATATCGAATATTCCAATAAGTTTACACCCACGAGCGTCAAAATTTATGTGAGTTGCGATGGCCCTTCCTAAATTTCCTGCTCCGATAAGAATTGTTTTATATCCTTTGTCAACTCCAAGAATTTTTCCTATTTCATCGTGAAGCTCAGAAACATTATAACCGTATCCCTGTTGACCAAATCCGCCGAAACAGTTAAGGTCCTGACGAATTTGAGAAGCTGTAAACCCCATTTTTTCAGAAAGCTCTCGTGAGGAAATTCTTGTTATTCCGTTATTCATTAGTTCCTGAAGAAATCTGTAATATCTTGGCAATCTCTTTATTACAGAGGTAGAAACTGTGCTTCCCATTTATAGACGCCTCCTGTTAAAATAGTGTGTTTACATCATTGCAACAAGTCTGTTGTTTATTTCTTTGAGGAATGTTTCTGTATCAACTGTCTGCTTATTTTCAATAGAAGAGAGTGCAGCAAGGTCTCCTGTCATAACGCCGTCTTCGATTGTTTTTATTGTTGCTTTTTCAAGCTTATCAGCAAAATCGCAAAGGTCAGGAGTGTTGTCAAGCTCTCCTCTTTTTCTAAGAGCGCCTGTCCAGGCAAAAAGGGTAGCAACAGAGTTTGTTGAAGTCTTTTCACCTTTGAGATACTTGTAATAGTGACGCTGAACAGTTCCGTGAGCCGCTTCGTATTCATATATACCATCAGGGGAAACAAGAACCGAAGTCATCATAGCAAGGCTGCCGTATGCGGTTGCAACCATATCGGACATTACATCTCCGTCATAGTTTTTGCAAGCCCAGATATATCCACCGTTTGAACGGATAACTCTTGCAACTGCGTCGTCTATAAGAGTATAGAAGTATTCGATACCTGCTTTTTCAAATTTTTCTTTATACTCGTTTTCATAAATTTCAGCAAATATATCCTTGAAACGATGGTCGTATTTCTTTGAAATGGTATCCTTTGAGGCAAACCAGATATCCTGCTTTACATCAAGCGCAAAGTTAAAGCAACATCTTGCGAATGAAGCGATAGACTTGTCAATGTTATGAAGTCCCTGAATAATACCGTCAGAATCAGTAAACTGGTGAATAAGCTGACGGGTTTCGTTTCCATCCTTATCTGTAACAAGAAGCTCAGCTTTTGCTCCCGCGGGAACCTTCATTTCGCTGTTCTTATAAACATCGCCATATGCGTGACGGGCAATTGTAATAGGCTTTGTCCAAGTGGGAATATACGGGGTAATACCCTTGACAATGATAGGTGTTCTGAAAACTGTACCGTCAAGAATTGCACGGATAGTTCCGTTAGGAGATTTCCACATTTCTTTGAGGTTATATTCCTTAACTCTGTCTGCATTAGGTGTAATGGTAGCGCACTTTACAGCTACTCCGTACTTTTTTGTTGCCTCTGCACTGTCAAATGTAACCTGGTCGTTTGTTTCATTGCGATGTTCAAGACCAAGGTCATAATATTCTGTGTTAAGGTCGATATAGGGGATAAGGAGAATATCCTTTATCATTTTCCATATAACCCTTGTCATTTCATCTCCGTCCATTTCAACAAGGGGAGTTACCATTTTAATTTTGTCTGCCATGTAATTTGCCTCCTAAAAATATAGTTTGATAATTCCGATTACAAGAAGGTGTATCGGATAAAAAAGGTAGAAAAACCATTTGAAAAAGGGATAATTATTTTTTCTTTTTCCGTTATATAAGTGCAACAGAAGAGGTGGAATAAGTAGTCCTGCCTGCCAAAACATAATAAACGGGTCTGATAACACCTGTTTAAATCTCCTTGAAAAAATAATCACTACTGACGCGATTGCGATAATAAAGTACGAAATCATCTGCTTTTTAAAATCACCATGAAATATGCCAAAGAAAAGAATCCATAAAACTGCAAAGACCGACCAATCCCCAATAAGCGACAGCATACAGATTGTAATCACGATCATTACACGCAAAGGCTTTTCGATAATCTCCGTTTTCCATAATGCGAGGGCAATAAGTCCGAGCATAAGAGTAAACATTGTATTGAGATTTAATGAAAGAAGTTCTGGGTTAATCCATATACCGTTTTCGGTAATAAGAATAGGCGGACCTTTAAGACTTTCTATCATTAAAAACGGAATTTGAGAAATGATTGCAAACAATCCAAGACGCAATATGTATTTCTTGATATTCCTTGTGTAGAAATAACCTTCCGCTATGAAATAGCACATTATCGGAGCTGTAAGTCTTCCGAAAAAGTGCATTATCTGACCTGCAACACTGTTAAACGGGACAAATGCCCATGCAATATGGTCGATAAGCATTGCAATGATTGCAAAAAGCTTTATCGTGTCCGAACAAAAAGGTTTAACTGCCTTTTTCATATTTTTTATTTGTTAAGACTTTCTCTTGTGTAGTCAAGAAGTCCTCCTGCGAGGATAATATCCTTCGTTCTTCCTGTAAGCTCGCAAAGAACGGGAATATCAACTCCCTTTGTCTTATTTACAACGGTAAGCGTGGTTTCTCCTGCTTCAACTGAAGCTTTAACATTCTTTATTTCAAGCTTATCGCCTTCAGAAATATTGTCGTAATCGCTTTCGTTTACAAATGTAAGAGGAAGAATACCTGCGTTTATGAGGTTTGCACGGTGTATTCTTGCAAATGATTTGACAAGTACTGCCTTAATTCCAAGATAAAGCGGAGCGAGTGCGGCGTGTTCTCTTGAAGAGCCCTGACCGTAGTTGGAACCTCCGACAATAATGCTCTGACCAAGTTCATTTGCTCTTGCAGGAAAGTCCTTATCGCAAGCTGTAAAGCAATATTCCGAAATTGCTGGGATATTTGAACGCAGGGGGAGAATTTTTGCTCCCGCTGGCATAATATGGTCTGTAGTTATATTGTCTCCGACTTTAAGTGAGCAAGCGGCGTCAATAGAATCAGAAAGGGGAGAAGTCTGCGGAAAAGGCTTTATATTAGGTCCGCGAAGAATTTCAATCTTGTCCATATCCTTTTCATCAGCGGGAAGTTCAATCATATTATCGTTGATGAGGAACTTCTCGGGAAGCTTGATTTCAGGCATTTCTCCTATTTCCCTCGGGTCTGTAAGAACTCCGTTTATTGCTGAAATAGCAGCCATTTCAGGAGAAACAAGGTAAACCTGAGCGTCTTTTGTGCCCGATCTGCCTTCAAAGTTTCTGTTGAATGTTCTCAAAGAAATACCCTTTGAGTTGGGTGATTGTCCCATACCTATGCAAGGTCCGCAAGCACTTTCAAGCACTCTTGCACCTGCCGCGATTATATCTGCAAGCGCACCATTCTGAGCAAGCATTGTAAGTACCTGCTTTGAACCGGGAGCGATTGCAAGGGAAACATCGGGGTGAACCTTCTTGCCTTTAAGAATATGCGCAACTTTAAGCATATCATAAAGAGAAGAGTTTGTGCATGAACCTATGCAAACCTGGTCTATCTTCATATTTCCTATTTCAGCAACAGATTTAACATTGTCGGGAGAATGAGGACAAGCGGCGAGAGGAACAAGTTCCGAAAGGTTGATTTCAACAACTTCGTCGTATTCAGCGTCAGCGTCGGCAGAAAGCTCTGTCCATACATCTTCACGCTGTTGAGCTTTAAGGAATTCTCTTGTTATTTCATCGGAAGGGAATATTGAGGTTGTTGCTCCGAGTTCTGCGCCCATATTTGTAATGGTTGCTCTTTCGGGAACAGAAAGCGTTTTAACGCCTTCTCCGCAGTATTCCATAACCTTGCCAACTCCGCCCTTAACAGAAAGGCGTTTAAGAACTTCAAGGATAACATCCTTAGCAGAAACCCAAGGCGAAAGCTTTCCCGTAAGATTAATCTTTACTATCTTTGGATATGTGATATAATATGCTCCGCCACCCATAGCAACAGCAACATCAAGTCCGCCAGCGCCGATAGCTATCATACCTATACCGCCGCCTGTAGGAGTATGACTGTCTGAACCGATAAGAGTTTTTCCCGGAATACCAAATCTTTCAAGATGAACCTGATGACAAATGCCGTTTCCGGGGCGTGAAAAATAAATTCCGTGCTTCTTTGCAACAGAGCCTATAAATCTGTGGTCATCTGCGTTTTCAAATCCTGACTGAAGGGTATTGTGGTCAATATAAGCAACCGAGCGCTCAGTTTTTACTCTGGGAACACCCATTGCCTCGAATTCAAGATAAGCCATTGTTCCTGTTGCGTCCTGAGTAAGAGTTTGGTCGATTTTAATACCGATTTCTTCACCCTTAATAAATTTTCCGTCAACAAGATGTGCTTTAAGTATTTTTTCTGTAAGCGTAAGTCCCATGTGTTATCCTTCCTCTCTGGTGAATTTACACTTATATTATAATATAAAAAATACTTATTGTCAATGTTTTAACGAGTGCAAACACATACAGAAAAAGTAAAAAATTTCTAACACTCGCAAGAGAAAAACATTAAAATTGCAAAAAATATTCTGTCTACATAAAAGGAGCAAAGAATTTCATAAAGGAATAGTATATTTTCTTTATAAAATTTCTCTTTAAAATCATTTCTTCCGTAATCTCTATGCTTTCTTCGATACACTTCATAAAATCTGATTTAATATCGTTAATTACAGATGAATTATAGATAAGGACCGAATTTTCAAACAAAAAATAAAAGCTCCTGAAATCAAAGTTTGCAGTACCGAGTATAGCCGCTTTATCATCCGATATTATTGATTTTGCGTGTATAAATCCCGGTTTATATTCATATATTCTGACTCCTGCCTTGATAAGCGAATTATAATTTGATTTTGTAACTGCGTCAACATACCATTTATCAGGTATATTTGGGGTGATTATTCTTACATCTACTCCGCTCTTTGCCGCAAGTTTTATCATCGCTTCTGTTTCGCTGTCCGGGATAAGATAGGGCGTAATTATATATGCATATTTCTTTGCGGATAAAATCATATTTATATAGGCATTTTTCGTCATATTTTCTGCATTCACGGGACCGTCTCCGAACGGAATAAATAACCCGTCGGCTTTAACAGGTGTTACATTAAGATATTCAGAAGGGTTTTCTTCCACCTTATTTTTGCTGTAACCCCAAAGCCGTAAAAACATGACAGTCATCTCTTTGACTGCTTTTCCTTTGAGCATCATGCCGTAATCTTTCCATTTTCCGTATTTTTTTGTTTCTGTTGCGTATTCATCAGCAAGATTTATTCCGCCCGTATATGAATAAATCCCGTCAATAACTGCAATTTTGCGATGGTCGCGATAATTTATCAATATATCGGGCGAAGGTGAGAATACATTGAATTTTGCACATTTTATTCCGTACTGTTTTAATTCTTTTTCAAAACTTTTCGGCAAAAGCGCTATTGTTCCAAGGTCGTCATAAAGTATTCTTACTTCGACTCCGTTTTGCGCCTTTTCCTTTAGTATATCGAATATTTTGCTCCATATTTTTCCTTTATTTATAATAAAATACTCAAGAAATATGAATTTTTCAGCTTTTTTCAAATTATTTTCAAGGCTTTTAAAAAATTCTTCCCCCGTCGGGAAAAACTCGCTTTCTGTTTCGTTATACAAGCTATGCGAAGAAACAGACAGAATATATCCGAACTGCTTTTTTATATCAACATCTTCTATTTCTTGAAGCAATGAAATATCTTTTTCACAAAATATTCTATCGTTTACCTCATTATAAAGCTTTTTTGATTTTTCTGGAGCTTTTCTTCGTCTTATTATCAGATAAAAAGCCCATGAAAAAAACGGTATTGCAAGAAGAAAAAATATCCAGATAACTTTAAAATCAGTATTTGTTTCATCAACGGCAATTTTAAGAGAAAAAAGTATGCTCAGTAATGTCATGAATCCATATACATACGATGAATATCCGCTGAGATAATAAAGTATAAAGATATAAGCAGATATCTGAAGAAAAATCAGCAGACAGGTCAGAAACAGTCTGCCTGAGATAAATGTAAAAATTTTTTTCATTGCTTTCCTCTTTTCAGTTGTTGTTTTATTTATTTTCTGAGTGAATACATCGCGCTATTCGTGTAAAAATATGTCTTGAAATTATTGGCATAAAGTAGTATAATATAACATGACTCGTTTTGTGCGGTCTTATTTTTTCATATCAATTAGAAGGAGAGATTATTATGGCTGAAAAATTCAAGGTTTCTCTTGCAAAAATTATCAGCGAATTCAATATGGAGGTTATCTACACTCCCGCTCCTCCCGAAACGCTTTTTATAGACGAAACGGATGTCAATCGTCCCGGACTTCAGCTTATGGGATTTTATGAATATTTTAACCCTGAGCGTATACAGATACTCGGAAAGATGGAATTTGCATATCTTGCAACTGTTGACGAATCCGTCCGCCGTGAAAGAATAGAGCTTCTTGTATCCCAGAAGTTACCTGCGATGGTTATAACAAGGGAGCTCCCGTATTTTCCCGAAATGCTCGAACTTGCTGAAAAATATCAGGTTCCTCTGTTAAGAAGCAAGGACAGCACTTCAAACTTTATGGCAAGCTTAATAGCTTTCCTTAATCTTAATCTTGCGCCAAGAATTACCCGTCACGGAGTACTTATCGAAATTTACGGCGAAGGAGTTTTCATTACAGGAGAAAGCGGAGTAGGTAAGTCGGAGACTGCGATAGAACTTGTTAAGCGTGGACACAGACTTGTTGCGGATGACGCTGTAGAAATAAGAAAAGTGTCAAATATCAGTCTTGTCGGAGCATCACCTGACAATATAAGACATTTTCTTGAACTCCGTGGCATAGGAATTATCAACGCAAGAAGACTTTTCGGTATTGGTGCCGTTAAGGTTACTGAAAAAATTGACCTTGTTGTTACTCTTGAACCCTGGGACAGCGAAAAGATTTACGACCGAATGGGAATGGTTGACGATTATACTTCCATACTCGGCGTTAACATTCCCGCACTTACAATTCCCGTAAAGCCGGGCCGAAATCTTGCGGTTATCCTTGAAGTTGCCGCAATGAACAACAGACAGAAAAAAATGGGTTATAATGCCGCTCAGGACCTTATGGATAAGCTCGGACTTGATATGGATGACCGTCCGAAGCAGGGAAATGTCAAGGATTTTGATCCGTTCTGATTTTTCGGAGGAATAATAATGCATATCGAAGTTGATACTCATACTCATACCGTCGCGTCCACTCACGCTTATTCTACCGTTCTTGAAATGGCAAAATCCGCTTCCGATGCAGGACTTAAAGGTCTTGCAATAACCGACCATTCAACGGGAGGGAGCGATGCGCCGCATATCTGGCATTTTCATAATCTTTCAAGAGCTATCCCGAGAAAGCTTTTTGGGGTAAATATGATTTTCGGAGTGGAATGTGACATAATTGACTATAACGGAAATCTTGCCTTCGGATCATCGGAACTTGACCTTCTTGACTGGGTCGTTGCATCAATTCACGGAAATTATAATATGGCAGGAGGAACGATTGACGATTATAACAATGCATATATAGGTGCCGCAAAAAATCCATATGTCGATGTTATCGGACACCCTATTTATCCGTCGTATAAGCCTGACTATGAAAAGGTCGTTCCTGTTTTCAAAGAATATGGCAAACTTGTAGAGATAAATGAAAGCGCTATCCCAAGAAGTATAAAAACAATAAATAACGCTCTTGAGCTTATTGCCGTATGTAAAAAATACCGCGTTCCCGTTATTGTTAACAGCGACGCTCATTTTTGTATGTCAGTCGGCAAATTCGATACAGCACTGAAAATGCTCAGGGATAATAATTTCCCCGAGGATCTGATTTTTAATACAAAATGGGAAAATGTCAAGGAACGGATTGAAAATAAAAAAGGAAAAATCTTTGATTAAAAACCATAAAACATAACAATGGGGTTGAATTTATGAATACCATTGCCGAAACAGCAAAAAAGTATGGTTGCAGTTTTTTTTACGATGAGCCGCTCAATAAATACAACACTTTCAGAATAGGCGGAAAATGCAAGCTTCTTGTTAAAATAAATTCCGCTGAGTCGTGTATAGCTGTCAGAAGAGCGTGCAAGGAAAGAAATGTACCGTATAAAGTTATGGGGAACGGTTCGAATATCATTGTTGACGATGATGGATTCAGCGGTGTAATTATTCTTATCGGAAACGATTTTTCAGATGTCAGACTTTTATCCGATACCGAAATATATTGTCAAGCAGGAGCGTTGCTATCATCACTTTGTGTATTTGCAAGGGATAATTCGCTTTCAGGCGCAGAATTTGCTTACGGTATTCCCGGAAGCGTTGGCGGTGCTGTTTTTATGAACGCCGGAGCATACGGCGGAGAAATAAAGGATATTATAGATTTTTGTGATATTATTGATGAAAATGATGAAATCAAAAGACTTTCTGCCGATGAATTGTCACTTTCATACCGACATAGTTCGATTATGGGAACGGAAAAGATAATTCTCGGAGCGTCTTTTATATTTAAAAATGGCGATATAAATGCAATAAAAGCATCAATGGATGATTTTATACAAAGAAGAAAAAGCAAACAGCCTCTTGAATACGGAAGCGCAGGAAGCACCTTTAAAAGACCAGAGGGGAGTTACGCTTCTTTGCTTATCGACCAATGCGGTCTTAAAGGTTATTCGGTGGGAGGCGCGCAAGTTTCAGAAAAACATGCGGGATTTGTTATAAATAAATGCAACGCTTCGTTTAATGATGTTATGACGGTCATTAAAGATGTAAAAAGAATTGTTGAGGAAAAAACGGGTTATAAACTTGAATGTGAACCTGTTATTATATCGGACAAAAATTTGGGGTGAATGTAAATGCAGTTTGTTATTGTTACCGGACTTTCAGGCTCCGGAAAATCTCTTGCCGTCAATGCTCTTGAAGATATAGGATTTTATTGTATCGATAATATGCCTCCTCAGCTTATACCTAAGTTTGCTGAAATAAGCACTCAGTCTGATGTCAAAATAGACAGGGTTGCTATTGTTGCCGATATAAGAGGGGGAGAGCTCTTTTTCTCTCTTGCCGATATTGTTTCTGATCTTAAAGAACAGGGGCTTGATGTAAAAATACTTTTTATTGATGCCAGCGATGATGTTATAATCAAGCGTTATAAAGAAACAAGGCGTACACATCCGCTTGACGATGCTGTTCACGGTAGCATACAGCGCGCTATTGCTGTGGAACGGGACATCCTTAATGCAGTACGTGGATATGCTGATTACTATATTGACACTTCATTTCTTTCAACTTCTCAGCTCAAAGAACAGATAAACGGTATTTTCCTCGATAATCCCGACGATTCTATGTTAATAAAGGTTATGTCTTTCGGATTTAAATATGGTTCTCCGAATGAGGCGGATTTGCTTTTTGATGTAAGATGTCTGCCTAACCCTTTTTATGTTCCCGAGCTCAAACAACATACCGGAAAAGACAGGGAAGTCAGCGATTATGTTATGAAGTTTGAACAATCACAAGAGCTTTTATCCAAGCTTACAGACCTTATCGATTTTCTTATTCCGCTTTACAGAAGTGAGGGAAAAAGCCAGCTTGTCATAGCTTTTGGCTGTACTGGCGGAAAACACCGTTCGGTTACTTTTGCCGAAAAAATGTTTGAACATCTTACAGACAGCAAGTTAAAGGTCAGAATTGCCCATAGGGATATTTCTAAGGATAGATACCCTACGGCTAAAATACTTAACTGATAGGAGAATTATGTCTTGAATATTTGCGGTATAGTTGCAGAATATAATCCTTTTCACAACGGACACAAATATCAGATAGAAAAAGCAAGAGAAAACGGCGCTACGCATATTGTTGCCTTTATGTCGGGAAATTTTGTTCAACGGGGAGATATCGCCGTTTCGGACAAATTTACGAGAGCAAGACGAGCTGTTTGTTGCGGTGCGGACCTTGTCATTGAAATTCCCGTTTTATACTGTCTTGCCTCGGCGGAATACTATGCAAAAGCGGCATATTCTCTTATTGAAAGATTAGGCTGTATTGACAGCGTTTCTTTTGGTTGCGAATGTGATAATCTGGATTTGCTTAAAGAAGCAGCCAATTTTTCAAATTCAATGAAAGAAAAGCTTGATATAAAAGATGTAATGAGTGAGGGGATAAGTTTCCCATCTGCTATGCAAAGTCTTGCTAATGAAAAAATATGCGATTTGTTTTCTTCGCCAAATAATATTCTTTCAATAGAATATCTTAAACAAATTGAAAACAGAGAATTGCAGGTAGAGATATATCCGATAAAAAGAACAGGTACAGAACACGACAGCGATTATTCCCATGGAAATATCGCAAGCGCCTCGTTCATCAGGAAACTTATGAGCGAAAATGCCGATTATTCCGTATTTGTGCCATATAGTGACTTTTCTGCCGAAATCGTTGACTATAAAGCATTGGAGAGCGTTGTTTTTTATAAATTGAGAACGATGAATCTTTCGGAAATCTGCGACTTGCCCGAAGCTTCCGAAGAACTTGCTTCAAGAATTTATAATTCAATAAGAAGTTCCTCGTCTTTTGAGGATTTTTTATTTAAAGTCAAGACAAAAAGATACCCTCTTTCGAGAATCAGAAGGGTTATCTATACAGCCTTGATAGAACTTAACCGTTCCGATTATAATTATGAGCTGCCGTATATTCGTGTTCTTGCTTTAAATAAAAATGGGGCAGAGGTTTTAAAAAAAGCCAGAACAACTGCTAAAATTCCCATAGATACTTCGTTTGCAAATCTTTCAAAGCAAAGTGATATATGCAAAAAATTTGTTGAAACGGAAAACAGAGCAACTGATATATACAGTCTGCTTGTAGGTAAAAATGTCTTCGGTTCGGATATGACCGCAAAAATTGAAATTACGGAGAGTTGTGATGAATTTTAAAGCATTGATTTTTGATCTTGACGGTACGCTTATAGACTCTATGAATGTGTGGGAAGAAATTGATATTGAATTTCTTGGAAAATATAATATGAAACCTTCCGAGGATTTTTACAGAACTATAAAACCGATGAGTTTTGCTGAAACTGCCTGCTATTTTTCTGAAGCGTTGAATATTCCCATGGAACCTTCTGAAATTATGGAAAAATGGAATGAAATGGCAAAAGAAAAGTACGAAAAGAAAGTACCTTTGAAAAAAGGCGTATATGATTTTATAATGAAAGAAAAATCTCTCGGTACAAAGCTCTGCGTTGCAACGGCAAATAACAAAGAGCTGGCTGCTCTTGCGCTAAAAAGGCTAGGAATTTATGATTGTATGGAATTTATCCTCACCTGTGATGAGATATCGGTCGGAAAGGGAACCCCCGAAATATATATAAAAGCCGCCGAAAGACTTGGTGTTAAGGTTTCCGAAGCGGCTGTTTTTGAGGATGTTCTGCATGGCGTTCTTTCTGCAAAATCAGGCGGATTTTATGTTGTCGCAGTCAGTGAAAAAACTGCTATGGAAGATATTGATGAGATAAAGAGAAACTGTGATTTGTATATTGAAGATTATAGCTGTCTTTTGTGATGGGGTGATTATTTGAGTAAAGTACTTGTCGGTATGAGCGGAGGAGTTGACAGCAGCGTCAGTGCACTTCTCTTAAAAGAAAAAGGATATGATGTTACGGGAGTAACATTACTCCTCAAAGGAAAACTTATTGACAACCCTAACTCTTCATGTGGCTCACAATCGGATGTTGAAGACGCGAAAACAGTATGTCAAAAGCTTGGTATTGAACATATAACAATGGATTTGAGTGACCTTTTTGCAGAAAAGGTTGTCGATGATTTTATAAAGACTTATATTTCGGGCAGAACGCCAAATCCTTGCATTGAATGCAACAGCTTTATCAAGTTCGGCAAAATGCTTGATAAAGCCCTTGAAATGGGGTATGATTTCATTGCAACGGGACATTATGCAAGAGTTGAAAAGCTTGATAACGGAAGATATGCAATAAAAAGACCTGCTGATAAGAGCAAAGACCAGACCTATGTTCTTTACAGACTTACACAACATCAGCTTGCGCATACTATTTTTCCTCTTTCCGACTATTCCAAACCGCAGATAAGAGAAATTGCCGAAAAGGCAGGACTTATCAATTCAAGAAAACCCGATAGTCAGGATATTTGCTTTATTCCCGACGGAGATTACGCTTCATTTATTGAAAACTTTTCGGGATACAAATCCGAAGAAGGGAATTATACAGATATCAACGGCAACATTATTGGTAGGCACAAAGGAATGATA